>DASQLL010000020.1:0-14984 GCA_035630035.1 Pyrinomonadaceae bacterium
CACCATTTACCATTCACCATTTACCAATATGAACATCATCAGCGAAGTCATCGAGAACACGAAGGCGATCATCAAGGGCATGATGACGACCGCCTCCTACATCCCGAAGGCGAAGTGGACGGTCGAGTACCCGGACGAGCCTGTGACGATGCAGCCGCGTTATCGAGGCATGCACCTTTTGCACGTTGACGAGCTTGGGAGAGAGAAGTGCGTCGCCTGCTACCTGTGCGCGGCGGCGTGCCCGTCCGACTGCATCTACATCGTCGCCGCGGACGACCCGCGCGCGCCCGAAGAGCGAACGGGCGTGGACGAGCGTTACGCCTCCGTCTACAACATTGACTACGGTCGCTGCATCTTCTGCGGCTTCTGCGTCGAGGCGTGCCCGAAGGACGCCATCACGCACGGCTACAACTTCGAGCTTTCGGTCTACTCGCGCGCGGATTTGCTGAAGACGAAAGACGACCTGCTCATCACCAAGCAGAAGCAGTCGCTCAACTACCGCGTCGCCTTCTCGGATGAGGACGTTGACTCGGAGTGGAAAGAGGTCTAGTCCGAGGGCAGCGAAGAAAACAGTACCGCGAGCGGTAGCGAGCGGGTGTCCCTTTTGATAGGGGACACCCGCTCGCTACCGCTCGCGGTACTGTTTTTACTCCCCGGCAACTTGTTCGAGCCGTCCGCGGTCGAGGATTGAGATGTGTTTCCTGCCGATGGAGATGAGCGCGGCGGCCTTCAGTTCGTTCAATGCGTTGGTCGCCGTCTCGCGATAGACGCCGAGGCGTTCGGCTATGTCCTGATGCGTGAGGCCGTCCACTTCGTCGCCGCTCGCTTCCCTTAACAGAAGGGCCGCGACGCGCGCCGTCATGCCTTTGAAGACGGTGTCTTCGAGTTGCCGCTCGGCTTCGAGGACGCGCCTGCCGAAGGCTTCGAGGATGCGTCGCGCTATCTGCGGCCTGCGTATCAGAAGCTCGTTGAGGACGGCGCAGTTCATCGTGACGATGACTGAAGGCTCGGTCACTTCGGCGAACGTGTCGTACATGCCCTGCCCGATGCAGCTCAGCTCGCCGAAGAAAGAGTGCGGGAGCAGGTGCGCGATGACGAGCTTGCGGCCTTCAGGCGACATACGGTAAATCTGCACCGCGCCCTCGCGCAGAAGGAAGAGCGCCTCGCCCGTCTCGCCCGGCGTGTAGATGACTTCGCCTCTCGCGAATGTGCGCGTCAGTGTCACGCGCTCGACCTCGCGCACCTCTTCGTCGGTCAGGTCGTGGAAAAGGTCTGACGCGGGCAGCGTGTTCGTCTTCGTCTCAGGCATTGGCCGACTCCCGTAAGCGTTTGAGATGCGCGAGAGGCTGCAAGCGTTCCGGCGCTGGACACACAAGCCCCGGCACGGATTCTACACGCACGCCGCCTGCCGCTCTGTAATCATCGTCACGAAAGCGAGTGTAATCGAAATTACTGACGCGCGCTCGAAGGGGAGCGATACTGCCTTACGCGCGGGCCACGGAGTCGCGCCGTTTCGCAAAGTTTGTAGACGAGGAGATAAAAGCATGAGTCAGTTTGTTGGGGAAGTGAATGACGGCACGTTCGAGCAGGATGTGCTGAAGTCGGACGTGGCGGTTGTCGTGGACTTCTGGGCCGAGTGGTGTCCGCCGTGTCGCATGCTCGCACCGACGTTCGAGGAGCTTGCCGAGCGTTACGCGGGCGGCGTTAAGTTCGTGAAGCTCAACGTGGACGAGAACTCGTCCGTGCCACAGCGCTTCGGCATCAAGGGCATCCCGACGATGATCTTCTTCGACGGCGGGCGCGAGGTTGAGCGCGTAGTCGGCGCGACGGGCAAGGACGCTCTGGCGCGCATCGTTGACAAGTACGTGAAAGCCGCCGCGGCCTGAAGCGCGTAAGATTCGAGTCAGAAACGCGACCGTCAGGGAGCGTGTCAGTTGCGACATCGCATGACACGCTCCCTGACGGTCGCGTTTCTGACTTTGAGCCGACTTCCGACGGATTTCGTGTTACTCTCCGCGCTGCAAGGCGGCGGGTAATTTTATCGAAGCCCTGTCGCGCCCTCGCTTCAAATCCGTTCTTCATTCCCAAATGTGAGGTGAGTTGTAATGTCAGCGAACGCACGCCCTTTGATGACGCTCGAAGCCCTGCGCTCCGTCCCCTTGTTCGCTTCGCTCGACGACAAGGGCGCGACCGATTTGCGCGAGCTGTTGGAGTTGGAGCTTAAGCCCGCCGGGAGCGTGCTGTTCAAGCAGGACGACGAAGGCGATGCGATGTATCTGATAGAGGACGGGCGCGTCCGCATCTTCATCAACGACGAGGACGGCGACGAGGTGACGCTCGCCGAGCTTGGGGGCGGCGACTTCTTCGGCGAGATGGCAATCCTCGACGGCAAGCCGCGCTCCGCTTTCGCCACGGTCGTCACAGACTCGCGCCTCGCAGTGCTTTCGCGCGAGCACTTCCTAGACTTCGTTCGGCAGAACCCTGACGTGGCTCTGACGATGCTCAGCGCGATCACCGACCGTCTGCGTCAGACGGACGAGATGCTGCGCCAGCGCGTGACGCGCAACCTCAACGAGGTCGAGGAGGAGAGCAAGACTTTCGCAGACCGCATGGCCGACGCCGTCTCTGAGTTCGGCGGTAGCTGGGCCTTCATCGCGGCGACGGTCGTGTTCGTCGTCTACTGGGTCGTATACAACTCTTACTGGAGGAACGATCAGGGAATTGATCCCTTCCCCTATTCGTTCCTCGACGTGATGAACGGCATCATGGCCGCGCTGCTCACTCCGATAATCCTCATCTCGCAGAACCGGCAGACGGAGAAAGACCGCCTCCGCTCCGACCTCGACTTCCAGATCAACCTCAAGAACGAGCTTTCGCTCACAGAGGTCATGCGCCGCCTCGACGTGCTTGAGTCCGAGCGCCTCCCGCTCCTCTTCGCCGAACAGAACGCGAGCCTGCGCGACCAGATGGGGGACGGGAGAAGACAGTAGGCAGGAGGCAGGAGCAGGAGGCAGGAGGCAGGAAAGAAATCTCGAATTTGAGATTCGAGATTCGAGATTTCAAAGCGCAATCTCTTGACCTGCCTCCTGCTCCTGCCTCCTGCTCCTGCCTCCTGCCTCCCGCTTCCTTTCTTTTCACGCGGAGCATACAATGCACGCGCTCAACACAAACTGAAATTCGAGTCGGACACGCTTAATGATTCAGGCCGTCTTCTTCGACTTCAACGGCGTCGTGATTGACGACGAGCCGATACAGCTTAAAGTCTATCAGGACGTGCTGGGCGGCGAGGGCGTCGCGTTTACCGAAGCCGACTACTACAGTGCGCTCGGCATGGATGACGTGGCATTCGTGCGCGCGGCATTCGAGCGCGCGGGGAAAGAATTAAGCGAGGAGACGCTTGGGCGCGTCATCAAGGCCAAGACCGCCGCGCACCGCGAGTCGTTTAAGGACGGGTTGCCGCTCTTCCCCGGCGTCGTCACCTTCATCAAAGCGCTCGCGCGCCGCCATCCGCTCAGCCTTGTGAGCATGGCGAACCGTTCGGAGATTGACTACGTGCTTGAGCGCGCCTCGCTCGGCGGCTACTTCACCGTCGTCGTCAGCGCGGAGGACGCGCGCGCGCACAAGCCCGACCCCTCTTGCTACAACAACGCGCTCAAATTTCTGAACACGAAGCGCAGCCAAGCGCACGTGCTGCCCATCAGCCCCGAAGAGTGCCTCGCCATCGAGGACTCGCCGCCCGGAATACGCGCGGGGCTTGCCGCGGGGATGCGTTCGCTCGGCGTCACCAACACCGTCTCGGAAAGGGAACTGCGCGACGCGGGCGCGCACGTCGTAACGCGCAGCCTCGCCGACTGGACGCCCGACGCGGTGCATCACGTGTTCGACTGAAGTCAGAAGTCAGAACGCTGAACGCTGAAGTAAAAGACGAATCGTTTTCAGTTCAACGTTCATCGTTCATCGTTCTGGCTTCTGCGTTTTCGTTATGACTCCTTCTGACAAGATAGCCGCGGGGGAGGCGCGCAGCCGGTTCGCCGCGGAGGTGTCGAAGCCAGACCGCTGGATTGGTTTGGCGCGCGCGGCGCTGCTCGTCGGCGCGGAGGAGGAGCCGCGGCTTTGTAATGTGAATCGGTGTCTGGCGCGGCTCGACGAGATGGGCGAAGAGGCGCGCGCGTCGGGCGGGGACGGCTCGCGCGTCGAAGCGCTCAACCGATACCTCTTCGACGAGCAGGGGTTCGCGGGCAATCAGTCGAATTACTACGACCCGCGCAACAGCATGCTCCATCGCGTGCTGGAACGCCGGACTGGGATTCCGATAACGCTTTCAATCGTCTACGTCGAAGTCGGTCGTCGCGCGGGCCTTAAAGTCGAGGGCGTAGGGCTGCCCGGCCACTTCATCGTGCGCGCGTCCGAAGAGGGCGGAGAGAACGTGCTGGTTGATCCCTTTTACGGAAAGGTGGTAGACGAGGACGAGTGTCAGAAGCGGCTCGACGTTATCTACGACGGGCGCGTGACGCTCGGCGAAGAGCATCTGTGCGCCGTCGGCGTTCGCACGACGCTCGTGCGCGTGCTGGGAAATCTCAAGGCCGTTTACGTGCAGGGTCAACTCTTCCGGCGCGCGCTGGCCGCGGTCGAACGAATTCTCCTGCTCACACCGCACGACCTCGACGAGCGGCGCGACCGGGGCATGCTGCTCGCCCAACTCGACCGTCTGCCGGAAGCCATCGCCGAAACGCAGAGCTATCTCAACCTCGCGCCCGACGCCTCCGACGCCGACGCAGTCCGCGAGCAGATAAAGAAGATGCAAAATCGTCTGGCGCTGCTCAACTGAGTGTGAGTTCAAAATTCAAGGTTCAAAGTTCAAGGCAGCAAATTGACCTTGAACTTTGAACCTTGAACCTTGAACTTTGAACTATGATTCCGGGTTTCCCTTGCAGGTCGGGCCGAAGAGGGCGGGAATCTTGCCGCTGATGACGGGGTAGTTGGGCGCTTCGTCTACGTTGAGGGCGAGCCAATCTTGCAGATGCTCAGGGAGCGACGCGTCCGCGTAGATGGCCTCGACGGGACATTCGGGCACGCATGCGTCGCAGTCAATGCACGTCTCCGCGTTGATGTAGAGGCGGTCGGGCAATTCGTGGAACGCCTCGACGGGGCAGACCGCCGCGCAGTCCGTGTACTTGCAGTCAACGCAATCCTCTGTGACAACGTATGTCATCGCTCGCTAATTAACCTCCGCGTCAAATTCGCCGGGAGCGGGATTATCTAAAGGCATACTGCTTCTATGACACGGAGCGCGCCCGTGTCAACCGGGGCGGCGAGAGAACGACAACGCCGCCGCACGCCCTTATCACTTTCGGTCTCAACCGCAGCCCGGATGCCCGCACGTGCATTCGGACGTGGGGTCGGAGTCGGCTGCGTCCTCGCAGTAGTCGCTGCAATATCTCTTATCGCCCGCAACCATGCAAACGCATTTCTGGTGCGCGCACTTTTTCTCGCCGAGCTTTACAGGGTCTTCCATCTCAGCGACCGTCCTTTCTGAGTTGTCGCTTCTTGTCGGCAGCGCCGGGCTGCTTGTCGGTCAGGTTCGACGCATCACGCGCCTGTTGCGGAGCGCTCGCGCCCTGCACGACTTCGTTCTCGCTCTCGCGACGACGCTCGTTCTTCTTGTCCTTTCGCCCGCCGTCCTTTTTCTGCCTGTCCTTGTCTGACATTTCGTCCTCCCGTTCGTTATTGAAAGACACGTTGTTGAAAATCACGCGGGCGGCGCGACGTTGGAGATTAGCCAGCCTTCTTAGCTGACATGAAAACACGCTCGCCGAACGCTCGCCTTACCGCACGCACGACCGACATGGTTTAGTGTGACTCGATTATATAAGAAAGCGAAGCACGGAGGTATAGTTTAAGCATCAAGTTTTGGGAAAGAAAAACAGTACCGCGAGCGGTAGCGAGCGGGTGTCGCTTGGAAGGAGAGCCTTCCGAAGCGACACCCGCTCGCTACCGCTCGCGGTACTGTAGAGTAGCTTTCCCTACGCGCGCTTGAGGCTGCGCGCGGCCTGCGCGCGTGGCGCGGGCTTTTCTTCCTCTGCTGAAGGCTGCGCCATCTTCATGCGCTCGGCGCGGGCCGTCATGCGACGGTCGAGGTCTGCGACCTGTTCGGGAGTAAGGCGGTAGATGTTCGGCTGGTTGTGGTAGACGCGCGCGCCCGTCACAACGTCGGCCTGCTTGAAGCCCAGACGCTCGGCCTTCGCGACAAGCTCCTGCACGGTCATCTGCGTATGCACGAGCGCGAGCGGCGCGGCCTTCTCCTCAATCGTCTCGGGCGCGGGCGTCTGCCGCGCGGCGTCGCGCTCGAACTCGACGTGCCCGCGCTTCATGTGCTCAAGGAAGTCGTTGAAGGTGACGCTGCCCGTCATCTCGAAGCCGACCTCGAAGGCGGGGCTGTTCGACTTGACGACTTGAAAGACGCGGACGATCTCGCCGTCGCGCTCCTGCATGGAGACCTCGACCATCACGTCTACGAAATATTCGAGGCCGCTCGCCGTCATCGGCAGAACGCGACCGATCTCGTTGTCTTCCTTCTGCTCTTTGCCCTTCGCGGGAATCTGGTCAACGATGACGACCGACTTGCCCGACTCCATGCAGAGCCGGCGCAGCACGCCCTGCAAGAGCATCTGATCCGCGGCAAGGTCTTCGGCTGAGGGCTGCGCGAGCGGGTCGCCCGTGCGCTCGCGTACGGCCTTGATGGTCTCGGCGTGCTTCGCGCTGAAGTAAGCGGCCCACGAGTCAAGCCCGAAGCATCCGTAGTTCTGCTCGCGCCCCTCGCCCGACAAGGCCCAGTCAATGAACTCAGGCAGCTCGTCCGACTGTTCGACCTCAAGCCCGTCGAATTGATTGCCGACGCCTTGCAGCAGACGCGTCTTGCGCTCAACGTCGAAGATGCAGAGGCGGCCCAAACCGGCCTCTGCCATCGAGCGCAGGAACCAGCTCTTGCCCGTACCCGCACCGCCGCGAACGGCCATCACGAGTCGCTGCTGGCGCGGGCGGCGGCTCAAAGGATTGATTTTCGGTTTCGTCGTGTTGCTCATTTTCTATTCTCCCTCGCTGGCCGATTCCGGCGAAAATCTCGTCCAAGCGGCCTTGACCGCCAACTTTAACTCCGCGTCCCCAACCCGTTCGGAGGACAGCCTTTCTCACTGGCGCGGGACTATAGCACGATTCGCGCGAGAATGGAACAGGATTTCATGCATGAAACAAAAATATTTTTCGGGTACGATCTGACTACTAGAGTTGAGCATAAGGCAAGAGGCGGTTCACCGCAGAGACGCGGAGAACGCAGAGGGGGCGCAGAGGATTGAGTGACACAAAAGTCTCTGCGCTTCCTCCGCGCCCTCTGCGCCTCTGCGGTGAGTCATACGCGCACTGCATCCAAGTGAAAAGCAATGTAGCGAGGTAGCCGGAGCAGACTTGAGGGATGCGGCGGAATATTCAAGGCAGGAGGTCTGCGAGTAAGACGTTGAGCCGCTCGATGTCAATAGGCTTGCTGAAGAAGGCGTTGCAGCCGGCGGCGCGCGCCCTCTCGCGATGGTCGTCTTCGTTGTGGCCGGAGACGGCGACGATGATCGTTTGGCGAAGATCGGGAATCGCGCGAATGCGCTCGGTGGCGGCGAGGCCATCCAACACGGGGAGCTGCAAGTCCATCAGGATGATGTCGGGACGCGCGCGCGCCGCGACCTCGACCGCACGCTCGCCGTCGTCGGCCTCCAGAATTCTGTAGCCACGCTTTTCGAGCGCGAGACGCATGGCGAGGCTCGCGTCCTCGTAATCCTCGACGACGAGTATGGTCAAATCTTCCGGCTGCCTCTCGGCCATTCGTGACACGTCCTTTCGGATAGGGGAGTGCAAAATAATCGCTTTGCAACGGTAATGCAACGAGCGGCGGGCGCGCGGCGTGGTAAACACTGAGTTGCGCTCGAATATGGAGCGTCCCGTCCTCACTTTTACCGCTTTGAATAATTCCGGCACTGATGAGGTCAGCCGTCTGATGAGCGAACAGGAGTACCGTGTGCGCGAGTGTGTCCACCGCGCGAGTGGAGTGGCGGGCGAGTCGTATCGCGGAAGCGTCTACGTCAAACACCTTCAACGCCTGCGGACGGATGCCGCGATGCAGGCCGCGAGCAAGGTCACGCCCTTCTTCTGGGCCGACGCGCCGCAGATCATCGTCTGGCTCTGCCACGACTGCGCCGTGGAGGTCGGATTGGAAGAGCGTAAGTCTGACGCCGCATAAGACGATTGCGGAATGCGGATTTCGGATTGCGGATTTAGTGCGACTTGAACTCTGCGCTCAATCGCCGTCTGCTGCGCGTTTACGCATGAGGCTTGGAACAGCGCGACTCTCATCAAATCCGCAATCCGAAATCCGCATTCCGCAATTAGCCGTTGAGTGGCTTGCCGCAGCGGTTGCAGAAGCGCGCGGCGGAGTCTTTCTGTTGAGCGCCGCAGGAAGGGCAAGAGCGTGTGACGCGCAGGTTCGCGCCGCAGCCCGAGCAGAAGGCTGAGCCGGACGTTGTGACCGTGCCGCACGTGCCGCAGCTACCGGGCATCGGCGGGACGTAGCCGCCCGCCTTGCGCGCGATGTGGCTCTCGATGAGCCTCCATGCGTCCTCGGTCAACTTGTGTTGCCAGTACGCGCCGAGCGCGGGCAGCGCGAGCAGTAGGCCCGCCGACAGCGCGACGGCCACCGCCGCGACGGCAACCTTATCGAACCACTTTTGCATGCCTATCTCGACGCGCGTGCCGCCGTGGTCGGGCGTGACCTTAATCGTGAGCGCGGCGGACAGGCCCGTCAGGTCGCGCAGCGTGGAAGACTTGCGCGCCTGCAAGACGGCGGTCGAAGAGACCTGCATGGTCTGCACCTCGAAGGCCGCGTCGTTGTCGAAGAGCGTGCGAAGCTCTGCCAGAAGTTGCGGCATGTCGGCCTCGACGCCGGGATAAAATCTGCTGTCCATATTCTCTTAAAAGTTCCTTTCGCGGTCGCGAATCATTCTACGCTAAATCGGCGGCAGTGGTTCGGCAGTAAAGACGGGCAGAAACGAGAGCGTGAGCGAGCGTGTCTATTTCGCTAAGACACGCTCGCTCACGCTCGCGTTTCTGACTCTTACTCAAAAGAGCGCGGTCAGTTGCCCTTCTTCCCTGCCTTCGTTTTCAAGTCCTCCGAGTTGACGCCACGCTCCTTCGCTGCTTCGACGATCTCTTGCGCCATCGCAAGGGCGCGTTCGAGATTGTCGCTCTCTGCCTCGCTCTGCAAGCCCTCGCGCAGCTTGCCGAGTTGAGGGACGAGACGGTTCGCCGCCTCCGAGAGCTTGAAGAGCGACTTTCTCAGCAGAGGGCTTTGCGGGCTGCGCTCCGCCGCGCCGTCAATGTTGACGACCGCCTCGTCGAGAATCTTCGAGATGTCGTAGAGCAGTTGCGAGCGCGTGCCCTTGACCTCGCCCCACTTCTCCTTATCCTTCGACGCCTCGCCGGGATTAGTGATGGCGAGCATGCGACGCTCGGCGGCCTTGACGAAGACCTCCGTGCGCTTGTCGAGTTCCTGATTGTCGCGCACGAAATCGATCTCTTCGGGCGTCAGGTGCTCGCGCTTCTGCGCCGCGGCGGGCGCGGCGAACATGGAGACGAGGAGCGCGAGGGAGAGCAGCGCGGCGGACTGGAAAGGCTTCAGCTTGTTCATTGAATTTCTTAGGGTCGCGACTCGGTGGTGAAGATGGATTCTCCGGCGGCGGACGGGGTTAACGTTGGTCGGGTTTCTTCTCTGTGTCGGGGGGCGCGGGCGTCGTGCCTTTGGCTCGCTCGGACGCGGGCGGCTTGTCGCCGGTCTGTCGCGAATCGGGTATCACGGTATCGTCGTAGAAGGCGTTGAGCGCGCTGTCGCGCTGTTCCTGAATGAACTTGATTGTGGTCTTGACGTAAACGGCGTGCCGTTCGGGCAGCGAGCGGCGAATCGTTTCGAGGCGCGGGACGTGCGCGCGCAGCGTCATCTCGATGCGCTTGAAGAGGTCGCGCTGCTTGTTCTTGACGGGGCCGGAAGAATGCACGAAGCGGATCACGTCGACGACAATTGCTTCGTAGACGCCAAGCTCGCCGGTCGCCTGCTCGAACCGCTCGGCGGCGACGCACTCGGCGGAGCGAGCGATGGTCGCTTCCGCCAGCGCAAGGCTGAGGCGCGTGCGCGACTTCAGGTCGCGCTCTTCGGCCAGTTGTTTACGGACAGCATCGGGGATGTGGCGCATCGGCGGGGGCGCGGCGTCCTCTTGCGGCGGCGTAGCGGTCGCCGTCTGTGCGAGAGCTTCGACGCACGAGAGCGCGAGGAAGGCGAAGAGGACGAGCGAGCGCGCCGCGAAGATGACCGTCAGCGACGGCGCTCCCTGTTGCGACGTGTTGCGCGCTGCTTTCATCACTACTGCGCTTTCTTGTCCGGCTTCACACCCTCGCCGCGCTTGATCTGATTCCGCAAACTCGGCAACCGAAGATTCACCTTCTCGATCTCAAGCTGATTCGACTGCGCGTCGGCGCGCGCGAGAAAGGTTTCGTAAGCACGCAGCGCGTCCTCGTACTCGCCGAGCCGGTCGTGCGCCGTTGCCATAATAAAATGGACTACGGCGAGCTGGGGCCGCGCCTGTGCTATCCATTTGTATTCCACAATGGCCTGCTTGTAAAGCTTTAGTTCGTAGAGCGCGGCTGCGAAATTCGCGTGCGCCTCGTAGCTGTCGGGCGCGATCTGCAAAATCCGGTTGAGGATGGTCGCCGCTTCCGAGAATTTTCTGAGCTGCACGAGCGCGGCGGCGTACCCAACGGCGTAGTCCACGTTGCGCGGCTCAAGCTCGGCGGCGCGGCGGAAGAATTCGAGCGAGCGCTGCGGGTCGGTCGTGCGGTAGAGCTTGCCGAGGCAGGAGAGCGCGGCGGAGTTTTTCGCGTCGGAGGCGACCGATTTTTCGAGCGCGGCGCGCGCCTCGTCCGTGTCCTCGCAGCGAACGTCTGTGAGTGCGGCGTGGAGCTTCCTGCCGTCCTCCGAACTTTTCGCCTCTTCGGGGAGCGCGTCGTAAACGCGGCGTGCGTCTTCGCGCCGTTCCGCGAGTCCGTAGCGGTTGGCGAGCGCGACGGCGAGCTTCCAGTCCGTCTTCGCAGGCTCTTCTAGCGCGCGAACGTCTTCGAGCGCGAGCGTCTTCTCGCCCGATTCGATAAGGATGTCGGCGCGTGCGAGTCGCGCCTCGACGTTAGAAGGCTCGACGGCGAGGGCGCGACCGAAACTCTTGAGCGCGGCCTGCGCGTCCTTCGCCGCACGCTCGGCGCGACCGCGCGCGACCCAGAGCGATGCGTCTTCCTCTCGTAGCTCGGTCGCGCGACGCCACAAAGAGACGCCCTCGGTCATATCGCCCCTGAGCGTGTGCAACTCCGCGAGCGCGATTGTGGCGGTTAAATTTTTCGGATCGAGTTCGAGCGCGCGACGCAGAAGCGGCTCGGCCTCGCGCTCGCGGCCCTCGGTGCGAGCGAGCAGGAGTCCAAACGTAGCGGGCGGCAGCGACCACGTCGGGCGAAGCGCAATCGCGCGACGGAAAGATTTTTCGGCGTCGGGCAGACGCTTTAAGGCGACGAGCGCGACGGCCTTCTGAAACTCCGCTTCGGGAAACTCTGGCCGGAGCTTCAAGGCTTCGTCGTAAAACTCAATGGCCTGCTCGAACTCTTTTTTAGCGTGAGCTTCCTGCCCGCGGTTGAAGAGCTTGACGGGGTCTGCCGCCGCGTCGCCGAACTCGTCCGTGTCTTGCGCGGAGACGGGCGCGGCGCACGCGAGCGCGAGAATCGCGGCGAGCGCGAAGACATCTGCACGAGAGCGTAAGCGAGAAAACATTCGAGCGGATTTAAAAGGCGCAGAAACTTCCGAACCGAAACTGCTCACGGAGGGAGACCGGGCGTCGGGTTTCGCGCCGAATATAACACGCGCCCGCGGGGTCGTCTATTTGAACATCCGGCGCGTTTGTTGATGCGTCAGATGAGCGTTCGGGTTGCGCGGCGCAAATGGCTTGCGATAACATTCGCGCACGGAAGTTTCTTAAACACCCAGCAGATAGTTTTCTTGACGGACGCGGAGGGCAGCCGTTCGTCTGCGCTCCCCGGCGGCGCGGGGCGGAAGGGAAGCGTTGGACAGCATAACCGTCGAAGAAGAAGCAGAAGGCGCGGAGGCAGGCGAAGGATTCGCGGAGGCGTCGGCTAAAGAGCTTGCGCTGCGCGAGCTGTTTCAAACGATGGACTCCGTCCTCGTCGCTTTCTCCGGCGGCGTGGACAGCACATACGTCGCATACGTCGCAGGCGAAGAGCTTGGGCGTCTCGCTCTCTGCGTCACGGGCGTCTCGCCGAGTCTCGCCTCGAATCAGCGCGAAGAGGTCGCCGCGCTCGTCAAGCGGCTCGGCCTTCGTCACGAGGTCATCAACACGGAAGAGATGAACGACCCCGCCTACACGCGCAACGAGGGCGACCGTTGTTACTTCTGCAAATCGGAACTCTACTCGAAGCTCGCGCCGTTGGCAGTCGAGCGCGGCATGGCCTTCGTCGTTGACGGCTCGACGACCGACGACCTCGGCGACTACAGACCGGGGCGCGCGGCGGCGGGCGAGCGCGGCGTCCGAAGCCCACTCGTCGAGGTCGGGATGAGCAAGCGCGAGGTTCGCATCATGAGCCGGCGCGCGGGGCTTCCGACGTGGGACAAGCCCGCAAGCCCCTGCCTCTCGTCGCGCCTCGCATACGGGACGCCCGTCACAATCGAGCGTCTAAGCGCGGTTGACCGTGGCGAAGCCGTCATGCGCGTCATGGGTTTCCGAGAGTTTCGCGTGCGCCACCACGGCGAGTTGGTCAGGCTTGAGATCGCGCCCGCCGAACTCGACAAGGCTCTGCGGCGCGAGGTCGTGGACGAGCTTGCGCGACGCTTCCGCGAGCTGGGATTCCGCTACGTCACGCTCGACCTGCACGGCTATCGCACGGGCGCGATGAATGAGGTCTTAAAAGCCGTGAATCGTAAATCGTAAATCGTGAATGGAAGTCATCTTTCTACCGACTTGCGATTTGTCGCTCGACCAGCGCGACTCTCAACCACGATTCACGATTTACGATTTACGATTCACGAGAGGTGATTATGACAAAGGCGATGATGGATGACCCTCGGCGAATAAAGGAAGAGAATCCCTTCGAGTCCATGATGGAGCGCTTCGACCGCGCCGCTCAGCTTTTAGACCTCAACCCAGACCTCTACGCAGTGATGCGCGTGCCTAACCGCGAGTTGAAGGTCTACATCCCCGTGCGTCTGGATTCGGGGCGGCTCGAAGTCTTCGAGGGCTACCGCGTGCAGCATAATTTCGCGCGCGGCCCCGCGAAGGGCGGCATACGTTATTCGCCCGACGTGACGCTCGACGAGGTGCGCGCTCTGGCGGCGTGGATGACTTGGAAGTGCGCGGTCGTCAACGTCCCGTTCGGCGGAGCGAAGGGCGGGGTTGTGTGCGACCCGGCGGAGATGTCCATCGCAGAGCTTGAGCGCATGACGCGCCGCTACGCCGCCGAGCTGATTGACTTCATAGGGCCGGAGAAGGACGTGCCCGCGCCCGACATGAACACCAACGAGCAGACGATGGCGTGGATCATGGACACATACTCCATGCACGCGCGCCACACCGTCAACGCCGTCGTCACGGGCAAGCCGGTCGAGCTGGGCGGCTCGCGCGGACGCCGAGAGGCGACGGGGCGCGGCCTGCTCTTTGTCGTCAACGAGGCCATCAAGCGCTTCAATCTCTCGCCGCCGCAGACGCGCGTCGTCGTGCAGGGTTCGGGCAACGTCGGCGGCATCGGCGCGCGCCTGCTCCACGAAGCGGGCTACAAGGTCGTCGCCATCTCAGACGTTTTCGGCGGCATACACAACCCGGACGGCATAGACATCCCGGCGGCGCTTGAGCATCTGCGGACGACGCGCTCGCTACAGGAATTTCCCGGCGCGGAGCAAGTCTCGAATCAGGACTTGCTCGAAATTGAATGCGACGTGCTGGCCCCTTGCGCGACCGAAAACCAGATCACCTCGAAGAACGCAGACCGCGTCAAGTGTCGAATACTGGCCGAGGGCGCGAACGGCCCGACGACCGCCAATGCCGACAAAATCCTCCATAACAAAGGGATTTTCGTCATCCCGGACATACTCGCCAACGCGGGCGGCGTCACCGTCAGCTACTTCGAGTGGGTGCAGGATCGGATGGGTTATTTCTGGAAGGAAGACGTTGTGAACGAGCGTCTATCGGACGTGATGGTCGCAAGCTTCAACGATGTGGCGAAGTACGCTGAGACGCACGATGTGGACACGCGCACAGCCGCATACATGCTTGCGATTGACCGAGTGGCATACGACACGCGGATGCGCGGTATATACGCGTGACGAAATTGTGAAGAGTTTTTCGCGCTAACTAGCGAAAAACTCTTGATTTCCGCGACTGACTGGAGTATGGTCTGGCGGAACTCGGTACGCTCCGGGCATCCGTCCATTAGGGTCTTAGGGGACGGAGTCCAAAGCGAACCACCTAGAGTGTTGACAGCAACGCGCCTGTTTTCGTATAAGCAGAAGCGCAAACAACGAAGTCAGTTCAGTCAGTTGAGAGGCGCCGAAAGAGGCAGTGTAAGAGCGCCCGTGAATGTTCTTCCGAACGTTCAGGCTCCTCTCGCTGCTCCGCTCCATCTACAAGACGACAACGTTCGAGGGCGGTAGCAGTACTTTTTGACTTGGGTTTTACTCTTGTAGTTGGAGCGTCCGCGCCCCAGATTTTGAAAAGTTGCCGGGCAAGCCAGCGCCCCCAGAGCCGTTTGTCGGCTGGGGCATCAGGCAGCAAGGCGACTTCGGGAGCACGGTCGTCACCTTCCGCACCATTTTAAACTCATTTCGCAGGAGGAATGCGATGAGACTCGCG
>DASQLL010000021.1:0-10083 GCA_035630035.1 Pyrinomonadaceae bacterium
AAGCAGGATGGTGAACTCATCTCCTCCTAGGCGCGACACCGTATCACCGGGGCGCATGGCTGTTTCCAGCCGGCGGGCGATTTCGACGAGTAGTTGATCGCCTGCCATGTGTCCGAGACTATCATTGATGACCTTGAAACGATCCAGATCCAAGAAGAGGACGGCGAACTGGTAAGCATCGTGCCGCTTGGCCCGCCCGAGCGCGAGTTTCAAGTGATCTATGAACAATGCTCGGTTCGCCAGACCCGTCAGCCCGTCGTGGAAAGCGTTATGAAGTAGCTGTTCTTCGATCAGCTTACGCTCGGCGATCTCTTTTTCAAGCTCTTGGTTGGAGGCTGCGAGCTGTACAGTGCGCTCAGACACGCGGTGTTCTAAGCCCTCGTTCAGCTTTTCGCTCTCAGCCGTCCGTTCGGCGATGTCACACATCTCGCTCATGCCGCGCTTGATGGCGATAAGGAGGAAAGTGTCTTCAAAGAGAACCCAACCGGCATGTTCGAGCCAGCGCCAGTTATTCACCGCGAGCACACCGTAGACGGACTCCGGCCAGAACATACCGCGCAGGAAATGATCCGCCGCCACGATGACGGTCGCCGGGATGAGCACACGCCAGTCTCTGTAAAAGGAGAGAAAAGCCAGCGAGCCGAAGACGTGGAAATGCGTCTCGATCCGCCCTCCCGTGAGATGGATGAGAAGCGACGACATCAACATCTGCGCGGTCGCGATGATGTAGCGGGTCGAAGGCTCGCCCGGACGGAGCAGGGCCAGAGTAACGGGGAAGAGGCTGATGACACCTCCCAGTAACACCGCGGCCCAAACGTGGATGTGAGTCTGACTGTAAGGCCCAGCCCAAGTCTTGGGAGATATCCACAGGGCAGCCGCGATGCCCGCCACCCACTGAATCACCATCAGGGCGGCGAACATGCGGTCGGTTCGCTTGAAGATAGATCGCTGGTGTTCTGTAAAGAGGTCTTTCACCCGCCGCTGAAAGGACTCTTCGGCGTACCACTTAGTGGTTATTCTTTTCATGGTCGACCTCCTTTCCCGTCGCGCATTCGGTTCGGGCGAAGAGCGGACAGCCGAACACGGGCGTCTCACCCTGCTCCGCGCCACCTGTCGTAAGGAGCGAGACGATGGCCGTCCGCCCCGCGTTATCGCCTGCATGCCCGCGCGCGCTTGTTATGCCGCCGCTAAAGAGCAGCTTACCCTCCGAGTCGTAAAGGATGGTTTGGCCGGAGGTCGCGGCGTGGAAACGGCTGGCTTCGACTCCTCCATCGTCGCGCACGATAGTCACGCCGGGGATCGCCGCGGCGCTCGTCAACAGGTCGGTTTGTTCCCACCCGTCAGAGAAGTTCGGAGGCTTGACGAAAATAACGTAGGCCGTTAAGCGTCCTCTGGCCTGCGTCATGAGCCGAGACAGTTCGCCGATGCTCGCCCGCGTGCAGGGGCAACGCGGGTGAGCCAGCATGACGAGCGTCGCGCGATCAGCCGCGCGTTGGATACGGCTGTCGGTGGGCCAACTATCAGAAGCGGCGGCGGCTAGACCCGGCCTGCTTTCGTAGTTCCAGAGGAATGCTGTTCCTACGCCGACCATTAACAGCCACCCGACACTCGCCGAGATCAGAATTAACTTGCTCTTCTTTAAGGCCATCTGGGTGTTTTCTATTCTAAGAGTTTGATTATTCTCTTGGTTGTCTTTTGAGGCGGGGCTGTCGGATAGAAGCTAGTTCAGCAGAACGACAATGCACTTAGCAAATTGACCGAGTACATTGTCAAGAAAGTGCTATCTGACCGAGTATCTTGCCTCTACAGCTCGAATTCACGCTGTATGGCTTTCCCTCTGCATGTTTTTGCAAAGCTCGTGCCGAGGAACACTTGTCCAATTGCGACTTCCCGCGTGTTGCTTCGCGCTGGGCGGGCAAAACGCGCTATTATGTTTGCCTCTCCCGTTCCTCGCAACAGATTTGTTTGCTCCCGGACACAGAAGGCCTACGCCGTTCGGGCTAGGATAGGCGCGCATGACGACGGAGCTGTACCAGCACGAAGAGGTCGAAGAGGCCAGACGGGTCGAGCGCGCCGCGCGCACGCCGAAGCGCCGGCTCGTCGAGCGTGCTTATGCGCGCGCGACGGGCGCACCGCTCGTCGAAGGCAACGGCGTGCGTCTTCTGCGCGACGCGGAAGAGAACTATCCCGCTTGGCTCGAAGCCATCCATTCGGCGGAGCGGACTATAAACTTCGAGAGCTTCATCATCCACGAGGACGAGGTCGGGCGCGAGTTCGCCGAGGCGCTCTCGAAGAAGGCGCGCGAGGGCGTGCGCGTCCGACTCATCTACGACTGGCTCGGCGCAATCGGCAAGACCTCGCGCAGCTTTTGGCGCGGGCTTAGAGACGCGGGCGTCGAGGTGCATGCCTTCAACCCGCCGCAATTCGACGAGCCGTTCGGTTGGCTTAACCGCGACCACCGCAAGATGATCTCGGTGGACGGACGTGTGGGCTTCGTCATGGGCCTGTGCGTCGGGCAGGACTGGAAGGGACGGCCCGAAAAACGCGTCGAGCCGTGGCGCGACACGGGCATCGAGGTGCGCGGCCCCGCCGTCGCCGACATGGAGCAGGCGTTCGCGCGCGTCTGGAAGGCTTCGTGCGGCGAAGATATTCCGGCGGAGGATTTGCCGGAGCGCGACTCCGTACCGCAAGGCGGCGACGTTGCTCTGCGCGTGATAGCGACCGAGCCGAACGCGCTCGGCCTATACCGACTCGAACAACTCGTCGCCGCGGGCGCGCGCGAGTACCTTTGGCTTACGGACGCTTACTTCGTCGGCACGACCACGTATGTGCAGGCGCTTCGCGCGGCGGCGCAGGACGGCGTAGACGTGCGCCTGTTAGTTCCGAGCGCGAGCGACATCCCCGTCGTGAGCGCTCTGTCGCGTGCGAACTACCGCGCGCTTCTTGAGGGGGGCGTGCGCGTCTTCGAGTGGAACGGCTCGATGATTCACGCAAAGACCGCGGTGGTTGACGGCAAGTGGGCGCGCGTCGGCTCGACGAATCTGAACGTCGCGAGCTGGATGGGCAACTGGGAATTGGACGTGACAATCGAGGACGAGGGCTTCGCGCGCGAGATGCAGGAGATGTACTGCCGCGACCTTGAGCACTCGACCGAGATAGTCTTGAGCGCGCGCAAGCGTGTGAGGCCGACGGGCAGCCCCGAGCCGAAGAAGTCGCGAAGCGTGAAGCGCAGCCGCAGGGGGAGCGCGGGTCGCGCAGCCGCGGGCGCAATCGGCATCGGCAGCGCGGTCGGCGCGGCCATCACGAACCGCCGCGTGCTGGGGCCTGCGGAGGCGCGCGTTATGGGCAGTGCCGCGACGCTGTTGCTGCTGCTCTCAATCGTCGCGGTTAAGTGGCCGAGCCTCGTCGCGTTCCCCCTCGCCTTCTTCGGAACGTGGATCGCCATCGCGCTCTTCATACGCGCCTACAAGCTCCACGAAGGCGGCGAAGAAAGAGACGACAAAGATAAGAGCGAGCCGCCCCCGCCGCCCGCGCCGTCGCGCGACAGACGTTAGAAGGATTGCGGAATTCGGATTGCGGATTGCGGATTTAGGGCAGCAAGACTTTCATCCAGTAACTTGCGCGCCAACGGATGCGCGACGCGGAGCAGCACTACCTCCACATAATCAGCAATCCGAATTCCGCAATCCCAAAGGTTTGGTACAAAAATAAGGGGAGGTGAAGATCAAATATGCGCTGGCGTGGCAGAGAAGAAAGCAGCAACGTCGAAGATCGCCGGGGGATAGGGGGCGCGGGGTTGGCCGTGGGTGGCGGCCTCGGCTCGGTCGTGATTCTGGTGATCGCGTTGCTGTTCGGCGTTGATCCCAGCCAGCTCCTTAACTCGGGGCAGGAGGGCGGGCCGGGGCCTGCGACGCAGACCGGGCAGCAGCCGACGAACCCGCAGGAGGACGAGATGGTCAAGTTCGTCAGGGTCGTCGTGCGCGACACGGAGAAAGTCTGGGGCGACATCTTCCAGAAGTCGGGTCGGCAGTACCGCGAGCCGCGGCTTGAGATTTTCAGTCAGCAGACGCAGTCGGCGTGCGGCGTCGCGGGCGCGTCGGTCGGCCCCTTCTACTGTCCCGCCGATCAGAAGATATACATTGACCTCTCCTTCTACGACGAGATGAAGCGGCGTTTCCGCGCGCCGGGCGATTTCGCGCAGGCCTACGTCATCGCGCACGAGGTCGGCCACCACGTGCAGAACCTTCTCGGCACTTCCGGCAAGGTGGACGCGCTACAGCGCCGCGCGGGCGAGGCGCAGGCGAACCGTCTCTCGGTCATGCTGGAATTGCAGGCCGACTGCTATGCGGGCGTCTGGGGCTTCTACGAACAGCAGCACGGCATCATCGAGCCGGGCGACATCGAGGAGGCTCTGAACGCAGCCTCGGCAATCGGCGACGACCGCTTGCAGAAAGAGGCTCAAGGCTACGTCGTCCCCGACTCGTTCACGCACGGCTCGTCCGAACAGCGCGCACGCTGGTTCCGTCAAGGCTTCGAGAGCGGCGACACGCGCCGCTGCGACACCTTCAACGCGCGCGGCCTGTAACGAACAGAGCCGCGAGCGGTAGCGAGCAGGCTTGATGCGGAAGCCCGACCGTAAGGGAGGGCGTCTCACTTACCAAGTTGAGAAGCCCTCCCTTACGGTCGGGCTTCCGCCTGTGTCTTAACGGAAGAACAGCGACACGCTCATCACAAGCCCTATGCCGATGACGACGAAGCGCACGGAGCGGCGACCGAGCTTGTATGCGAGTTGTGAGCCTGCGTAGCCGCCCGCGATTGCCGCGAAGGTCATCACGAGCACGTCCGACCAGATGACCGCGCCCGACGCGATGAAGTAGACGGCGGCGATGCCGTTGATGCCGACGGCGAGCAAATTCTTCAGCGCGTTCATGCGATGCATGTCGCTAAAGCCCAACAGGCCGAGCGCGGCCAGCATCAGTATCCCGATGCCTGCGCCGAAGTAGCCGCCGTAAACTCCGACGAAGAACTGGAACACGACCGCGCCCGCGCGCCATTTACCGGAAGGCGATTCGTCTTCGCCGTCGTCTCCGCCGCGCAGCCGCCGCGCGATAGGCTCTTGCAGCGCGATGAGCAGCGTCGCGAAGAGGATGAGGTAAGGCACGAGCCGCGCGAAGACTGCCGAAGGCGTTTGCAGCAGAAGCGCCGCGCCCAGCACGCCGCCCAGAAGCGACGGCACGCCGAAGAGCAAAACCCATCGCGCCCCGCCCTTCAGCTCACGCCGAAACCCGAAGACGCCCGCGAGCGACGCGGGCAGCAACGCTACGGTGCTGGTCGCATTCGCAAGCACCGCGTCGCGCCCGACCCACAGAAGGGCCGGGAACGAGACGAGCGTGCCGCCGCCCGCAATCGAGTTGATGAGTCCCGCCGCGAACGCCGCAGCCGCGACGATTATCTCCTTCCAAAAGTCCACGCGCCGAGACTAGCACAGCGCGCGCGACTTGTGGCGCACAACAAAACTTCGGCGGACAAAACCTTGACAGCCTTTCAGTCACGCGGCTATATTTTCAGCAGCTTCGATTGAAGCAAGGATTTTTTTAGGGTCAAACGTTCACGCGATGCACGTAGCACAAGCATATTATTTCGCCTTTACGTTCCGCTTCTCCTTCGGGGAGGGGCGGCTCGTGGAGGAAGCGTGCGCGCGTGAATTTGCCGAGACCTAAAGGCTAGACGCCGCAAAAGTTTCAACCTGAGCCAGCCGCGACCTTCCCCGAAAGGAGTCGCGGCTGGCTCTTTTTATTGAATATAAGAGTCAGAAACGCGAGCGTCCGGCGAGCGTGTCACATCTGACGCGGACACGCTCCCTATAGCGATTTGCGAATGAGTGCGACCGCTTAGCGCTGGGAGCGCGGGCATCCGCGGCCCGCCTTGAGCGCGTGAGCGCGAAGATGGACGCGCCAATAGGCGCGTTGGCGGGCAGGGATGCCCGCGCTCCCAGCTTCACGCAATTGCAAACGGCTATAACGGTCGCGTTTCTGACTCGCACACTGAATTCGTATTTGCTTTAAGGAGGACGATATGAGGATCGAGGACTGGCGCGCGGAGTTGAATTCGATAGACAACGAGCTGCTGCGGCTTCTGAACCGTCGCGCGCGCGTCGCCGTCAAGGCCGGGGCCGCGGAGACCGCCGCGCGAACGGGCGACTCAGACGACGCTCTTGAGCGCGCGTGCCGCGCGAACGCAGGCCCATTGGGCGAGCAGGCCGTCGCCAAAATCTTCCGCCGCATCGTCAGCGAGACGCGCCGCGCGCGACGCCGGGACTCGAACTCGGCACGCGCGTGGATTGATGAATCGCAGTACGACGAGGTGGGAGAGCTGGTTTGAAGGATGAAGGCGGAAGGATGAAGGATGAAGTAAGAGATGTCTTCACTTCATCCCTCATCCTTCCGCCTTCATCCTTCCCAAAGCGGCGAGCAGCTCGGCGTTGAGTATGGCCGCGCCCGCCGCGCCGCGCACGGTGTTGTGGCTGAGCGCGACGAAGCGGTAGTCGAGGACGTTGTCCGTGCGTATGCGGCCCACCGTGACGCTCATCCCCCCGCCCGCGTCGCGGTCGAGACGTGGTTGCGGTCGGTCGGCCTCGTCGCGCACGACGACGGGACGCGCGGGCGCGGAGTGAAGCTTCAACTCCTGCGGCAGCGAAGTGAAAGACGCGAACGCCTCACGCACTTCTTCGATTTCAGCTCGGCGCGCGAGCCTGACGCGCACGGCTACCGTGTGGCCGTCCGTGACGTTGACGCGGTGGCACTGCGCGCTCACCGCGAACGGCGCGCTCTCGATGTGTCCTTCTTCAAAGCGACCGAGAATCTTCTGCGACTCCGTCTCGACCTTCTCCTCCTCGCCCCCGATGTAGGGCAACACGTTGTCCGTGATGTCGAGCGAGGCGACGCCCGGATAGCCCGCGCCCGAAATCGCCTGCAAGGTCGTCGCGACGACCGCCTCTACTCGGAAGCGCGCGTGCAAAGGCGCGAGCGCGAGCGCGAGCGCGATGGTCGAGCAGTTCGGGTTGGTCACGACGAAGCCTCTGTCGAAGCCGCGCCGCGCGCGCTGCACGTCGAGGAGCGCGAGATGCTCGTGGTTGATTTCGGGGATGAGCAGCGGCACGTCCTCGTCCATTCGGAGCGCGGATGAGTTGCTGATGACGGCGTAGCCCGCGCGCGCGAACGATTCCTCGGTCTCGCGCGCGATGTCGCCGGGCAGGCTCGAAAACACGATCTCGCAATCGAGCGGAGGCTTAGGCGGCTCGACCCTGAGCGTGCGAACCGACTGCGGCACCTCGCCCGGCAGACGCCACGCGCACGCCTCGCCGTAACTCTTCCCCTGCGACCTGTCCGATGCGGCAAGCGCCGTCAGCTCGAACTGCGGGTGGCCTTCAAGCAGTTGAATGAAACGCTGTCCGACCGTCCCCGTCGCGCCCAAGATGCCGACACGGAATTTTTTGCTCATGACTCTCCCCAAAAGAAGTGACGAGTGACAAGTGACGAGTGACAAGTTAAAACACTTAACCCTTCTTGTCACTCGTCACTTGTCACTCGTCACTTCTTCAACGCTTCCTTCATACGCCGCACGCCCTCGCTGATAACGGGCAGGTCGGCGCAGAAAGAGACGCGCAGATAGCCTTCGCCCTCCGGGCCGAACGCCGCGCCGGGCACTGTGATGACGCCCGCCTCAAGAAACTTTTCGGCGACGCTCATCGAGTCGCCGTGCGCGCTCACGTCAACCATCGTGTAGAAAGCCCCGTCGGGCGCGACGGCGCGCAGACCGATTTCACGGAAGAGTTGTTCGACGAGGTGGTCGCGACGCTCGCGGAATGTCCGGCGGAAAGACTCGCGCGATCTTTCCGCCTCTTCAGTCCACGCGGCGAGCGCGGCCTTTTGCGAGACGGTCGAGGCGCACGTCGTCGTGTAGCCGTGAAGGACGAGCGCGCTACGGACTACGTCCGCGTCGCCGCAGAGCCAGCCCAGACGCCAGCCCGTCATGCTCATGGACTTCGACAGCCCGCCGAGGACGACCGCGCGCTCCGCGCGGAACTCGGAGACCGAAGCCGGACGCTCGCCCGCGTAGTAAAGCTCGCGGTAAATCTCGTCGCTCACGACGTATGCGTTCGTGCCCTTGAGTGCGTCGGCCATCGCTGCAAGGTCTTCGCGTGACAGCACGCGCCCCGTCGGGTTCGATGGACTGATGCACACGACGACTTTCGTGCGCGGCGAAAGTTGACGCCGGAACTCTTCGGCGTCGAACGCGAAACCGCTTGCGGCGGGCATGCGATAAGTCACGGGCGTGCCGCCGGCCATGCGAACGATTGTCGGGTATGCAACGAATCCGGGGTCGGGTATCAGAACCTCGTCGCCTTCGTCCACGAGCGTGAGAAGCGCGAGGTACAGAGCCTCCTGCGAGCCTGCCGTGATGATGACCTGTTCGGGTGTCGCGCAAATCTGCGGGTAGTCGGCGGCGACCAGTTCACGCAACGCGGGAAGTCCGGCGTGCGTCGTGTAACCGTTCTGTTCCTCGACGACGACGCGCGCGGCCTCGCGCCGTATAACGTCGGGCGTCGGCAAGTCCGGCTCGCCCAGACCGAGGTTGATGCTGCCCGGACGAGCGCGGTCGAAGACCTGCCGGATCATGCTCTTCTGTATTCCGCGCAGACGACGCGCGGGCTGAAACGCATTTAGGGATGAAGATACTTTCTCGCTCAACTTAAATTCTCTTCTTTTACGAGAGTTACATTTTTCCTTCTGACTTGAGCGTCAAAGAAGTTTAACTCACCGCAGAGGCGCAGAGGACGCAGAGGACTCGCAGAGGAATGCTCAACACTCTGCGTTAACTCTGCGTCCTCTGCGCCTCTGCGGTGAATATTGCCAACTAAAAGCTCAAGCGAGAGTTAACGCAGGTAGTCCTCCAACTTCACCGCACGGTCGGTCTTCTCGTCGCGGTACTTCACGATGACGGGCGCGTAAAGTGATAATCCCCACTCGCGCCCCTTCTCGCTCTCGACGCGCCGCGAGCCGGGGACGACGACCGCGCCCGCCGGAATCTCAAGCGGCGCACCGTCCGTCCGGCGGTAAACTTCGCCGCGAACCAGATCATAGACCGGCGTCGCGCCCGTCAGGATAGTCCCCGGCGCAAGCACCGCGCCCGCGCGCACGATTGTGCCCTCGTAGACGCCGCAGCCTCCGCCGACTAAAACGTCGTCCTCGACGATGACAGGCACCGCGCCCACAGGCTCAAGCACGCCGCCTATCTGCGCCGCCGCCGACAGATGCACGCGCTTACCCACCTGCGCGCACGAGCCGACGAGCGCGTGGCTGTCAATCATCGTCCCCTCGTCAACGAACGCGCCGACGTTCACGTACATCGGCGGCATACACACGACGCCGGGCGCGAGGTACGCGCCGTCGCGAACGCTCGAACCGCCGGGCACGATGCGGACGCCGTCCATGATCGTCGTCGCGCGCACGGGGTATGTGTCTTTGTCGAAGAAGCGCAGGGAAGGGTGCGCCGACATATCCGCGAGCGCGCCCATTCGGAAGCCCGCGAGGATGCCGCGCTTGACCCAAGAATTGACACGCCACTCGCCCGACGTGTCGCGCTCTGCGGCGCGCGCCTCGCCGCGGTTGAGCGCGAGCTTGAACGACTCGAATACCGCTCGGTCGGTCGAGTCGAACTCGCCGCTCTTAGCGAACAGCTCTTCGACCTGCTCACGCAGCGACATGCGTCGTCTCCTCCAGAAGTCCCAACTCGCTCAAAACTTCCCGCACGCGCTCGCGGCTCTTCTCCGTGACGGGGACGAGCGGCAGTCGCAAATTCTCTTCGAGCAGTCCCATCAACTTCAACGCGGCCTTTACGGGGCCGGGACTTGACTCGATGAAGTTCACGTCCATCAGCGGCAGCAGGCGAAAGTGAGCCTCGCGCGCTTCGTCGAAGCGTCCGTCGAGCGCGGCCTCAACCATGCGCGACATCAACTCCGGCGCTTCGTTCGACGCGACCGAGACGAGGCCGTCCGCGCCGAGCGCGATCATCGCGAACGTC
>DASQLL010000022.1:0-5919 GCA_035630035.1 Pyrinomonadaceae bacterium
TACGCGACGGTCGCGTCGTCCGCCGCAAGCTCGGCATCTACCCGCGCGCCGTGAGCGACCTGCGCGGCATACGCCTGCCCGTCGAAGAGGGCCTGCTGGTCTTGCAGGTTGACCCGAACGGCTCGGCGGCGGCGGCGGGCATTCGCGGACTCGCGGAGAGCGACAGCGGCGACCTCGTCATCGGCGACATCATCACGGCGATTGACGGCGAGAAGGTCACGGATCAGAACGACCTCTACAAGATTTTAGACAAGCACCAGTTCAACGACGTGCTACAGGTCGAGGTCGTCCGCACCGGCGGACAGCGCGCCACGCTGCCCATACGCCTTCTGCCAGAACAACAGCAGCAACGCCGCCCCGTCCGGCGGTAAACGCAGAGACCAGAGGTTAGAGACCGGAGGCCAGTCGGTCGGCGTTGACTTCGCCGGAGACTGGCCTCTAGTCTTTTCCCTTGACGAGCATGAAAAACTTCGTGAACGAAGGTTACGGCTGGGCGTGCAAGCGTTGCGGCGAGGAGAAGACGGAGCAAGCCTCTTCCAGCGAGCCGTCGCTCGCGCGCTTCTTCCGCGAAGGCGAGGCGGAAGAGCGCGAGCCGCGTCTCTCGACACGCGCGCTCGCGCGTTGGAAGGACGAGACGCAGCGCACGCTTCAGTGCCCGCGCTGCGGCGTCGAAGAGAATGTTTCCGAATAGAGGACGATTTAGATTGTTTTTGAGTTGAGCATACGGTAGGTCGGACTCACCGCAGAGGCGCGGAGGGCGCGGAGGTTACGCAGAGGCTTGAATGTCACTCAACTCTCTGCGCTTCCTCTGCGTCCTCCGCGCCTCTGCGGTGAGTTTTACTCCCCATACACTCAATCTAAAATTGCTCCGGGATTTTCAATCTAGCTGAAAATCTCATTCAGCCGCACGCAGCAAACGCCTCAGCTCACTCACGCGGTCTTCGGGCGCGCCGTAACGCGCGCGGTAATCCTCGAAGCTGCGGCGTATGGTTTCGAGCGCGGCGTCGCGGTCGTAAACGTCGGCTATCTCGACGCGGCGCGGGTTCTCCTGCGGCAGTTGCTTGTAGGATAGAAAGTAGTGCTGCAATCGTTCGACGAGTCCCTTCGGCGCGTCTTTAATGTCTTCGATGTGGCCGTAGGCCACGTCGTTCTCAAGCACGGCGATTATCTTGTCGTCGGCCTCGTTGCCGTCAACCATTCGCAGGCCGCCGATGGGCTTTGCGCGCACCAGAAAGTCCGCGTGCGACGCGGGGCGCTCGGTCAGAACGCAGATGTCCATAGGGTCGCCGTCGCCGCGAACCTGCTGCCCGCCGCTCGGACGGCACAGCTCGGCCACGCGCATCCCGCAGAAGGTCTGTGGGATGAAGCCGTAGAGCGTCGGCGGGAACGACGAGAACCTTTGTGGCCGGTCAACCTTCAGGTGGCCCGACGCCTTGTCCAGCTCGTACTTGACGGCGTCGGTCGGCACGATCTCGACGTATGCGTTGACGACCGAGGGCGCGTCCTCGCCCGCAGTGATGCCGTGCCACGGGTGCGCCTGAAACATTAGCGCGAGCAGTCGTTCGAGTCCGTTCTCTTCGTCGGCCATCTCGTCAGCCTCCTCCTTTTCGCCGGGAGCGCGGGCATCCGCGGCCCGCCAAAGCGTGCTACTGCACGCTTCAACGTTTCCCCAAACTCAATCTTGAGCATGAGCGGCAAGCTGTTCGCGCTGTCGCGCTCAAGGCGGGCCGCGGATGCCCGCGCTCCCGGCGCACATTCCCTTGTGCTAAAATCCTGCGCGCCCCGCCGCCCGTGTTTTCCGAAATTATGAGCGCGCGGTGCGCCCCGTGTCCACGCGCCGACGCACGACGCACGAGCACTCTTAAAAATCTTATGTCCGCCACGACGACAACACAGACGCTCGAAGCCGCGAACGCGAGCCGCGCTCTCAGTGTGCGCTGGATCATAGGCGCGCGCGACGACCTCGTTTGGTTCATCGGGTCGGTCGTGACGAGCTACGCGCTGCTCGCGCTCTACGTCACGGGCCTCGTGCCGCTCGTGCCGATGGTCGTCGCGTGGGCCGTTCTGGTTGACGCGCCGCACGTCTTCGCGACGTTCTCGCGCACATACTTCGACCGCGAGGAGCGGCGCGCGCGCAGTCGTCTTCTATGGTTCTCGCTCTTGTTCTTCGCAGCCGGGCCAATCGCCGTGCTGCTCGGCATAGGCTTCGTCTTCTTCTTCTTCGCCGCGCTGTGGGCTTACTATCATCTGGTCAAGCAGCACTACGGCTTCATGGTTCTCTACAAGAAGAAGAACGCAGACCTCGCCCCTGCGGACAACTTCCTCGACCGCGCTTTCCTTCTGCTCGCCTTCACTTACCCGTTCGTGTGGTTCGTCGCGCGCGACGCAGAGGCTTTGACGCGCGTGCCGCCCGTGCTGCACGCTTGGCTAGGAGTTTTAGAGAGTGCGCTGCTCGCGGCGACGATTGTCGCGGCGGTCGCGTGGGTCGGTCGCCAGATTCAACGCGCGCTCGCGGGGCTTGCGCTCGACGTGCCGAAGTATCTTCTGCTCGCGGCGGCGATACCGATGCACTGGGTCGTTCTGATGACGCCGATGCAGCACAAGCCCATCGCCATCGTCGCGATGCTGACGATCTATCACAACTTTCAATATCACCGTCTCGTCTGGTTTCACAACCAGAAGTACAAGCGCGCCGGTGACGGTCGCGAGCGGCACGGCGCGGCGGAGTTCATCAGTCGAAGGCTCGTCCACTACGTCCTGCTCGGAGTAGTCTTCGGCGTCTGGTATCAAGTCCCGCGCCAGTACGTCAATCACGCCTCAGACCCCGAAAGCTTCCTGACGCAACTCGCCTCCGGCTTCCTCTGGGGCTACGCGCTCCTGCACTACTACCTCGACTCGAAAATCTGGCGCGTGCGCCGCGACCCGTCGGTCGGCGCGGCGCTCAGGATGGAATAGTCGCCGGCGAGATTCGGTTATCGTCTCAAAGGGCGTCGGGCGACGCGTCGAAAAATTAAGGGCCGCGAAACTCATCGTCTCGCGGCCCTTTCGAGTGTGCGCGGCGGCGCGCTCTACTTCCTGTTCTCTTTGTTCGTGTCGGCCACGGACTTGAGCGCTTGGAAGGTCGGCGGCCAGAGTCCGACGAAGATCGCCGCCGACTTCTTGCCCGCGAAGAAGAGCGCGAGCGAGCCGCCGATGGAGGCGAGCGTCAGTATGTGGAACAGGCTGACGCCCGTTGCCGTCTTCGTTGACTGGTCAACGGTGCGGAGCGCGCCCTCCACAACGTCTTTGCTGCCCTCGGTCAGAGGGTTGTATTGATTGGTCGTATCAGTATTGCTTTGCATCATTTTTGAAGCTGCTGTTGCCATTTCAGTTCACTCTCCCTTTGCTCGTTATTGATTAAGGTCATCCTCGCCGGAATCCGCGCGCGCTTTGAGCGCGACGATGCCGAACAGGAACGCCAGCGACGCTCCGGCTATGAGCCATCCGCGTGCGCGCGGCGTTTGCTTTCGAGTCGTTTTTACCGACATGCGGGCCTACCGTTGCTAATCCCGTGCCAACGCCTCGCACCACTCGCGCGTGACGCGGTGACGGTAGTCGAAGAGCTTCCGCAGGCGCGGCTCGACTAAGAAGGGCGCGGCGAGCCGTCCGAGCGGGCCGAGCGGCGGCTCGTACTCTATCTCGTCGCGTAAGGTGGCGCCCAGCTCGTGCGGCTCGACCACGTGCCTGTGACGCCAGCGTCGAAAAGGGCCGGAGAGCTGCACGTCCTCGAACACGCGCGGCGGGTCGTAGAGCGTATGCTCGGCGACCCAACGCACGGGCACGACGCCGAACAGCCGCGTCTCGACGACGGCGCGCGAGCCGGGGCGCAAGTCCGGCGCGGCGCTCAAGACGCGCGCACGCTCCCACGGCGGCGTCAGACGCTCAAGCGCGTCCGGCAACTCGTGGAATGCGAACACGCGCTCCGGCGCGGCGCGGATAATGCTCTCTTTGACGAACCTCATAATGCGGGAGGCAGGAGACAGGAGCAGGAGACAGTAAGTTGTTCTTGGCGAGGGCGGACTTTAAACATCAAATCGAAGTCGGGCACGGCTGCCTCCTGCTTACTGCTCCTGCCTCCTGCTGTTGACTTGACTGCGCGTTAGGCGTAGAAGCATTCTTAATCTACCCATTCGCCGTTTGTCCAGAGGTCGTAAACTTATGTCCACGCTTGACACACGAACGACTGCGCGCGTGCACGCCCCTTCGCAGGACGAGAGCGTGTCGCAGTTCTCGCTCGCGTCGCTCGTCGAGACGCTCGCGGGACTCGACCGCCGACCGGAATTAGCGGAGGTGGACGACTGGATGCGCCGCGTGCGCGTCACGAATGACGAGTTGCGCCCGCACGTCGGCTTCAAGGAAGGAACTTACGCGCGCCACCGCGTCTTCCTGTGCGATCACGCCGAGCTGCTCGTTCTATGCTGGCGACCGGGGCAGCGCACGCCCATACACGATCACGACGGCTCGTTCGGCGCGGTGCGCGTGCTGCGCGGCGTGATGTGGGAGACGCTCTTCGAGATGGACGAGGCACGCGGCCTTCGTTACAAGTCCGCGCGCGAATGGACGCCCGGCCACGTCACGGGCGCGGACGTGCCTGACATACACCAGCTCGGCAACCCCGACGTGAGCGGCGAAGACCTCGTCACCCTACACCTCTACGCGCCCCCGCTCACAAGCCTCAACGTCTTCAAGGTCGGACGCAAAGACTCCGTCAACACACTCTGGATGAACTCTTGGAATCCGACAATCTAAACGCAGAAGTCAGAACGCTGAACGCTGAACTGAAAAGCTTTCACGTCTTTCAGTTCAGCGTTCAGCGTTCTGACTTCTGCGTTTGTTTCAGTCTTCGTCGTGCTCTTCGCCGTCGTAGTGGAGGCGGACGGGTTCGTCGTCAACGACGGTCTCCAAATGGACGGGGCGGCCCCAGAGGGTGTGGACGTGCTCAAGTACCTTTCGCGCGTAGGCGGCGTCGAGTTCGGCGTCCTCGTATTGGTGCTTGAGGTATAGCTCGCGGTTGCCGTTGTAGTCGCCGTCGGCGACGACGATGTAGGGGAAGCCGAAGTTGGTCATGTTCGAGACGAGGCGGTCGCGCACGCGCTCCCAACGCTTCTCCGTCACGGTCCACTCTTCCTCGTCAACAAGCTCGTAGACGAACAGGTCAAGCTCCTCGCACAGTTCCTCCGTCAGGTAGTTGCGGAGGAACGACACGTCGTTTTCCGTCTCGCGAACCTCGAAGAGCTTCGCGCGCCCCTCGCCGCCCTTGCGACCGAACTTCTCGCGCTCCTCATCGGTCGGATTGTCCCAGCGCCGCTCGATGTCTTCCAGAATTTTATAGCCGAGATAGTACGGGTTCAGTTGCCCCTTATGCGGCGAGACGACGCCCGCGTGCAGTTCCGCGAATTCGAGCAACTCCGTATCCGGCAAGTCCAGCTCACGCATGATGCGCGCATGCCAGAACGACGCCCAACCTTCGTTCATCGTCTTCGTCTGCATTTGCGGGACGAAGTATTCCATCTCTTCGTGAACCATAGCCATCACGTCGCGCTGCCAGTCCTGTAGGGCGGGCGAGTTTCGCATGATGTAGTAGACGAGGTCTTTTTCGGGGAGGCGGTCGCCGCGCGGCTCGTCCTCTTCGGAGGCGCTTGCGTCCGGCGCGGGCGCTTTGCCCATGTCCCAGAGGTCGTCGTAGCGACCGGGCTTGGGCTGCTGTTTTTTCCGCTTGCCGCCTTTGAGCGTTTTCTCCTCGCGGCGGATGAAGAAGTTCGGGTCTATGTGCTCTTCGATTGAAAGCACCGAGTCGAGGAAGCGCTCGACCGTCTTGCGCCCGTGCTTGAACTCGTACTCGGTCATGCGGCCCGAGTGCGTCGAGACCGTTTCGACCAT
>DASQLL010000023.1:0-2489 GCA_035630035.1 Pyrinomonadaceae bacterium
CGCAGCTTCCCTCTTAACCGCCAATCTCAAAGTTGCACTTCAAAGTTGAATCCAAGATTCTCAATTGAGTGTAAGGAGAAAAGAACTAACCACACACTCAAACTACAATTGCTCTAAGAGCCTTTGCGAGTCAGTGCTTCGTCCTCGACCTCGCCACCTTTGCTGATAGGAACTTCGATGGGTCGCCTGTAGCCGACGCCGCGCTCTTCGCTATCGAATTCGGGATGAGGAAGCGGCGGGTGTGCGGGGTCGAGCGAGGGAGGGTTGAAGCCGGGGTAGTCAACGCGCGCGTGATAGATGGCCGTCAGCGAGTTGATGATTGACTCGCGTATCTTCGTCAACTCGCGCAGAGACAGGTCGCACTCGTCGAGCTGGCCGTCGCTGACGATTGCGTCGAAGATTTTGCCCGTGATGGCATTGATGTTCTCAGGGTCGGGCCTTGCAAGCGAGCGCGACGCCGCCTCGCAACTGTCGGCGAGCATCATTATCGCCGCTTCTTTGAACTGCGGCTTCGGGCCGGGATAGCGAAACTCCCGCTCGTCCACGGTCTCGCCTTCGGACGCTTCCGATTGCGCCTTGCGTAGGAAGAAGTGGAGCGTGCGCGTGCCGTGGTGTTGCGGGATGAAGTCCGCGATCTGTTTCGGCAGACCGATCTCGGCGGCGAGCTTGAGTCCGTATGTGACGTGGCTCGTGATGATGCGCGCGCTCTGCGTCGGGCGCAGGCGGTCGTGCGGGTTGTCGCCGTGCTGGTTCTCGATGAAGTAGTCGGGCGAGGCGAGCTTGCCGATGTCGTGATAGAGCGCGCCGATGCGCGTGAGCAAGCTGTTCGCGCCGATTGAGCGCGCGGCGTCTTCGGCCAGTCGCCCGACGGCGTGCGAGTGCTGGTTCGTGCCGGGCGCGCGAAGCGCGAGCTGGCCCAGCACGGGCAGGTCTGCGTTCGATAGCTCAAGCAGCCGCACGTCCGTCAGGATGCCGAACAGAGACTCGCTGACGGGCAAAAGTCCCGCCGTGAAGATCGCCGTCAAAAGTCCGCCTGCAAGCCCGCACGCGACCGCGAGCAGTATCGCGTTCAGCGTCAGAGGCTTCTGCGACGAGAGCATCACGGCGACGGCAAGCACGACATTGACCGCGCCGACGATAAGACCCGCGTTCGTCACCGACTGTCGTTCGCGGTAGCGACCGATGCCGTAAATCGCCGCCGACGAAGAGACGAGCGCGAAGCACGCCGTCAGTATCCCGCTCGGCGCGAGCAGCCCCGCGAAGAGAGATGTTAGCACGGCGGTGATTAGCGCAAGCTGCGTGTCAACGAGAAGCACGACGAGCAGCGCGGCGGCTGCGAAGGGAATCGCGAACGTCCAGAGACTGACGTCGTTCGTCGGCGCGTGCGTTGATTGCGAGGCGATGCTTTCGGCGACGGCGAATCCGGCGCGCGCGAGCGCGAGGCCCGCGAGGATGGAGAGGCCGACGAGCGTAAAGCCGCGCTTGGCCGACAGAGGAAGCGTCGTGATCGTCGAGCGGTACTCCGTGAATCGCCAAGCGGCCCAGTAGAGCGCGCAGACGAATAGAAAGATGCCGATGAAGCGCTGCGGTCGCCGCTCGGTGTGGCTGTACTGCCGTATGGCCGCGAACTGGCCGAGCATCTGCGGCGTGACCGTGTCGCCCTCGCGCGCGACCGTCTGGTTGCGTTTGAGAACGACGAGCGCGGGCGGCGCGGCCTTCAAAGCGGCCTCGCGCGCCGCCTCTGTCGCGTCGCGGTTGAAAGTGGCCGTGGCCTTCAACAGTGGAAGCATCGCCGACGCAAGCAGCTCGCGCTCCGCCGCACGCCATCCAGAAAGCTCTGCGACGCGCGAGCGCAGGCTCTCTCGCGCGACCGTGAGCTGGACGAAGCGGCCCTGCTCTTCGGTCACAGTAGTCTGCGCGCCGCTGCGAGTGTCAACGACACGCATCTCCGGTCTGATGTGTTCAGCTTCCAGCTCGTCGAAGACGTAGCCGCCGCCCGCGTCGCGCATCATGTGCGTGAGTATTTCGAGCGCGCCCGCGTCGAAGTTGTGCGCGGCGATTGCGCGCGCGATTGCCTGCCGGTTTGCGCCCGCGCCGGGCCAGACAAGCTCACCTCGCTCGTGCTGGGCGTTCTTGTTGGCGGCGTTGCTGTTGGCCGCGCCGCGCGCCTCCGCAAGTTGTTTGAGCGATGTCCACGACGCCCGAAAGCTCTGCACCGCGCTCTCAATCTGCGCGGGGTCGAAGTTCCATACGGGCGGCGTGTCGCGTCGCGCCGCTTGGCGTCGGCTCTCCGTTTCCGGCGCGTCCTCGGCGGTGATGTCCGCGGGGGCAATCACGTCGGCGCGAACAACGTCGCCCTCGTGGTAGACCTCGGCCCCGGAGGTCAACGCCGAGCGCGTGCGCGCGAGCAGCAGCGTGGTTAGAAGGGCAAGCGCGAAAAAGCCGATGAGAAAGCGCGTGGTGGGACGAAACCAGCGGAGTGGCCGTTT
>DASQLL010000024.1:0-6945 GCA_035630035.1 Pyrinomonadaceae bacterium
TCTCAGCAGCCCGCGCCCACGCCGTCGCCGCAGCAGACGCCCGCGACTCCAACGGTTGATCACAGCACGCACCAGTCGCCGCAGCCGCAGCCGCAATCGCAGCCGCAGCAGAGACAGCGAGCGCGGCGCGACCTTTTCCCCGAAGGCCCCGCCGTGCGGCTCGAAGATTTGGAGAAGATGGCCGCCGAGAAAAATCCTACGCTCGCGCAGGCCGATGCCTCGATACGCGCGAGCGAGGGTCGTCGTCGTCAGGCGGGACTCTTCCCGAACCCTGTGGTCGGCTACTTCGGCGAGGAGCTGACGTTTCGCGCGCCCGGCGAGACGAGCGAGCACGGCGTCTTCGTCGAGCAGACGATCCCGCTCGGCGGGAAGCTCGGTAAGTCGAAACGCATCTTCGAGCGCGAGCGCGAACAGGCGCAGGCCATCGCCGACGCTCAGCGACAGCGCGTCCTCAACTCTGTACGCATCCTCTACTTCGACGCACTCGCGGCGCAGCGTCTCGTCGAGCTGCGCGCAGACCTCGCAGACCTCGCGAGCGAGGCCGTCGAGATTACGAAGCAGCTTTACAACGTAGGGCAGGCCGACCGCCCCGACCAGTTGGAGATCGAGATCGAGGCCGAGCGCGCCGAGATAGAGTTGCTGCGCGCGCGCACCGACTGGGAGCAGGTGTGGCGTGCGTTGGGGGCGATGGTCAATAACCCGGAGCTGCGGCCCGCGCGCCTCGCGGGAAATCTTGAGGAAGGACTTCCCGCGCTCGACGCGGAGCAGATGCTCGCAACCATCTTGCGAGACAGCCCGGAGATAAAAGCCGCGCAGGCCGGAGTAGAGCGCGCACGCGCCGTCCTCGCGCGCGCTAAAGCAGAGCGCGTCCCCGACCTCTTCGTCAACGGTGGACTCGGTTACAACCTTGAGCGGTTCGAGCCGGTCGCGCCCGGCGTCGCCGGACAGCGCAAAGGTTTGGAGGCACGCCTTGAGGTGGGCGTCACCGTGCCCATTTTCAACCGCAATCAGGGCGGCATCGCTGCATCGGAGGCCGAGCTTGCAATCGCCGAGCGCGAGTTGGAGCGGCTGCAACTCAGCTTGCGTACGCGCCTCGCCTCCTCCTTCCGCGAGTACCGCAACGCGCAGCAGATGGCCGAGAGGTATCGCACGCGGGTAGTGCCGCGCGCGCGCGAGGCATACGAAATGTACCTCTCGAACTTTCGACAGATGGCCGCCTCGTACCCGCAGGTTCTTATCGCGCAGCGCACGCTCTTTCAGGTCGAAGTCGAGTACGCGCGCGCGCTCCTCGAACTGCGTCGCGGCGGCGTCTCGCTGCGCGGCTTCCTTCTGATGGGCGGACTAGGAGCGGTCGGCAGGCCGGGCGAGTCGGGCGAGGCCACGGAAGGTTTCATGCTCAGGTCGGCGAGCGACGCCGCGGGCGATTCGGACAATCGCTGACGCCGTCGCATTCATGTATCAGTTTTTTTAGAGAGTTATAGGAGTCAAGAGATGAATAACAGCAGACGTAATTTCCTCAGGCGGGCTTCGATCATCGGCGCAGCCGGGGCGGTCGCCGCAAGCTCAAGGGTCGCAGGCGCGCAGCACGAAGGGCACACGGCGACGCAACCGAAGCCCGCGCCCAAGACCGACAACCGCGCAGCGACTTCAGCCGGAAGCGTCGTCCCCGTGCAAGTGCCCGACGTGCCGAAGCTCCCTTGGACGTTGGATAACGGCGTGAAGGTCTTTCACCTCATCCCGGAGGTTGTGAAGACGCAGCTCATCCCCGGCAAGGAGATGTACGGCTGGGGCTACAACGGGAGCGTGCCGGGGCCGACCATCGAGGTCAACGAGGGCGACCGCGTGCGTATCCACGTGACCAACAAGCTGCCGGAAGGCACGGCGATGCACTGGCACGGTATCGAAGTGCCGCCCGCGATGGACGGCGTGCCGTTCCTCAACCAGCCCATGATCGAGCCGGGCGGGAGCTTCACATACGAGTTCTCGCTCCACCAGAACGGCACATTCTTCTACCACTCGCACATGGCGATGCAGGAGATGATGGGCATGATCGGCTTCTTCATCATCCACCCGAAGCGCGCTCATGCGCCGCGTGTGGATAAAGACTTCGGCATCGTGCTTCAGGAGTGGGCGCTTTTGCCGAACAACCCCATCCCGAACACGCTTGCGATGGAGTTTAACTGGCTGACGATCAACGGCAAGGCAGGCCCGCATGCGACGCCGATGCTTGTGAAGCAGGGCGAGCGCGTCCGCATACGCATGATCAACATGGGCATGGATCACCACCCGATGCACATACACGGCAACCAGTTCTACGTCACAGGCACGGAGGGCGGGCGCATACCTGAGACGGCGTGGTTTCCGGGCAACACCGTTCTGGTCGGAGTCGCTCAGGCGCGCGACGTGGAGTTCGACGCCGTATACCCCGGCGACTGGATGCTCCACTGTCACCTGCCGCACCACATGATGAATCAGATGGTCTCGATGGTCGGCCCCATGGCGCACGCGGGGCACGGCTCGCAGACGGGCAAGGGCATGGAGGAGGGCATGGGCGTCGTCAGGCAAGGTCACGCGCTCTCGGAAGACCTCGGCCCCGGCATGGGTCGAGGCATGGGCATGACGAGCGAGGAGCGCAACGTCTCGAACGCGGTCGGGCCGCAAGGTGAGCAACACGAGGGGCACGGCCAGCAGAGTCCGCAGCAGGGCAAAGGCGCGGAGGTTCAGCCCGGCCAGCAGCGCACTCTCGGCGACGAGTCGGCGAAGGGGCGCGTGCCCGGCTACCCGCAGGACATGGTCATGTTCATGGACAAGGAGGTCGCCAAGCCCGAAACCTACGGCCTGCCGCCGGGCTGGACCGGCTCGTTCATGGGCATGATGACGATGGTCAGGGTTCTGCCGCCCGACATGTACGAAGAGGTCATGCGGAGGGTGCGCGCCGGGATAGTCGAAGCGCCGCAAGCGCAGCCCAACCAGCAACACAAACACGAGTAGTCCGAAGGCCGGGCTATTCAGCACTAATGAAGCTGGCGGCGCAGGGTACACGGAGCATCACTGAGCGGCGCAAAGTTTAGAGAATACCTAATCCGAAACTCTTTTTGGTGGTATTAGAGCCTGCGAAGCAGGCGGACAGAATAAAGCCCAGCGTGGAGCGTAGCGCAACGCTGGGTTTGAACGTGTCCCACAATCGCCAAGCCCGCGGGAGCGGGCGTCAGTGTCAGTTGTAACGATGGCTACCGAAACAACGTGCTGTCGCTCACTTCGTGAGCTTGATCTTGCTGCCGCATTGCTAACCCGGCGTTCGCCTTCGGCTTCACGCCGGGCTTTATTCTGGTCGCCTGCTTCGCAGGCTGAAAAAAGTTAACATTAGTAGAGAGCGTAAAAATTCCGCTTGACTCTGTAGCCGGATGCAGACTTTATACTTAACTCATCAAAAGCTCGGAGGGAGTGAAACGACGAGGGAGACGAAGCGGGGCACGCTGAAGACGCAGTGAAGGGGGCAGAGATGAAAGCGACGGCGACAGAGAAAGAGGAGTTCGTAGACCCCGTGTGTGGGATGACGGTAGACCCCGCGACGGCTGCGGGCGTGAGCGAGCGCGACGGCGTGCTTTATTACTTCTGCTCGAAGGGGTGCAAGGCAAAGTTCGACGCCGGAGCGACGGCAGAAGCGGCGCATGGACAGGAGAGCTGCTGCGGCGGAGTCGAGGCGTCCGTGCCCGTGCAACTCACAGCGCCCGTGCAGCTCACATCGTCGCGGCGGGACGCGAACGCGGGCGACACGCACGAGCGCCACGCGGCGACTTCGCACGCGCATCACGCAGTGGCGGCAACACCTCCCGCCGCGAGGCGAAGCGAAAGCCACGATGCAGACGCCTACGCGGAGCAGGCGCAAGAACAGAGCTACCGCACGATGATGCGAAAGTTCTGGTTCGCGACGGTCGTCGGCCTGCCTCTGCTCTTCCTTATGTTCGCCGAGTTCGTTCCTTCGTGGCGCGACGCTCTGATGCACTGGCATCGCGAGATAGGCATCATGGCTTCCATACTCACGCTGCCCGTGCTCGCGTGGTCGGGCAGCCAGTTTTTCGTGAGCGCCTGGAACGGCCTGCGAAACCACAACACGAACATGGACACGCTGGTCGCGCTCGGCACAGGCTCGGCTTGGGGCTACTCGACGGCGGTCGCAATCGCGCCGCAGCTTTTCCCCGCGGGGACGAGCGGCATGTACTTCGAGGTGGCGGTCATCGTCATCGCGCTCATCCTTCTGGGGCAGGCGCTTGAGATGCGCGCCAAGAGCCGTTCGAGCGCGGCCATCCGAAAGCTTCTTGAGCTTCAGGCCAAGACCGCGCGCGTCATACGCGACGGTCGAGAGATTGACGTGCCCGTAGAGGACGTGGTCGTCGGCGACACGGTGCTTGTAAGGCCGGGCGAGCGAGTGCCCGTTGACGGCCTTGTTCTTGAAGGCGAGTCGGCCATTGACGAGTCGGTCGTCACGGGCGAGTCCGTCCCTGTGGACAAGCGCGCTGGCGACGAGGTTATCGGGTCGAGCGTGAACAAGACGGGCGCGTTCACATTCCGCGCGACGAAGGTGGGCGGCGACACGGCGCTCGCGCGCATCGTCGAGATGGTCGAGCGGGCGCAAAGCTCAAAGCCGCCCATCGGCAGGCTTGTGGACAAAGTCTCCTCTTACTTCGTGCCCGCGGTGATGATCATCGCAATCTTGACGTTCCTCGCTTGGTTCAACTTCGGGCCGGAGCCTGTGCTCAACTACGCGATTGTGACGACCGTCGCTGTTCTGGTCATTGCATGCCCGTGCGCGCTTGGACTTGCGACTCCGATAAGTCTCATGGTCGGAGTCGGCAAGGCCGCAGAATACGGCGTGCTTATCAGAAACGGCGAGGCGCTTGAGACCGCTTCCCGGCTGGGCGTCGTCGTGCTGGACAAGACCGGCACGATCACGAAGGGAAGGCCGGAGCTTACGGACGTGTTTGCGCTCGAAGGCTTCACGGAGACGGAGCTACTGCGTTTGGCGGCGGTCGCGGACAGGCGCAGCGAGCATCCTCTGGCGGAGGCAATCGTCGTCGGCGCGCGCGCGCGGGGCATCGAGGTCGGCGAGCCGGAGCAGTTTAGGGCCGTGCCGGGTCGCGGCGTCGAGGCTACAGTCGAGGGCAGGCGCGTGGCGGTCGGCAACCGGAAATTGATGGAGAGAGAGAACGTCTCGCTCGCCGAGTTCGAGGAGGAGGCCGCGCGCCTTGCGGACGAAGGCAAGACGCCTATGTTCGTCGCCGTAGGCGGCAGACCGGCGGGCATCATCGGCGTCGCGGACACGATCAAGGAGGACTCGGTCGCGGCCATCCGCGCGCTGGAGAGAATGGGCATCGAAGTCGTGATGATAACCGGCGACAACGAGCGCACGGCGAGGGCCATCGCGCGCGAGGTCGGCATAGTGCGCGTGCTGGCCGAAGTGCTTCCCGAAGAGAAGGCGCGGCAGGTGGAGCGTCTACAGGCCGAAGGTAGCTCGGAAAAGAAGCGAGGCGGGAGGGGCGCGCGCCTCGTAGGGATGGTGGGCGACGGCATCAACGACGCGCCCGCGCTCGCACAGGCCGATGTCGGCTTTGCAATCGGCACGGGCACGGATGTCGCAATCGAGGCGGCTGACGTGACTCTCGTCGGCGGCTCTCTGCGCGGGGTCGTCACGGCTGTCGAGGTCTCGCGGGCGACCTTGAGGAACATCAAGCAGAATCTGTTTGGTGCGTTCATCTACAACGCTCTCGGCATTCCCATCGCGGCGGGGCTTTTCTATCCGCTCTTCGGCGTGCTGCTCTCGCCGATCATCGCGGGGGCTGCGATGGCTGCTTCAAGCATTACGGTCGTGACGAACGCGAACAGGCTGCGGCTGTTCGCGCCGCGCCCCGCCGTGGAGGTTAGATCATGAGCACGACGCAGTTGATAGTTACGCTCGCAGGGTTCGGGCTTATCGCGTGGATCGTTTGGTACTTCTGGCTTTGGAAGGGCGAGGCGGTCGCGGCGCAGACCGGCGGCGGCGGAATTCAGGAGGTGGACGTGACCGTGAAGGGCGGCTACCAGCCTTCGTCCATCGTCGTCAAAGCCGGTCGTCCGCTGCGCCTGAACTTCACGCGCCGCGAGTCTTCGCTGTGCGGCGAAGAGGTCGTGCTGCCAGAGTTCGGCAGACGCGCGCACCTGCCTGAGAATGTGGCCGTGGCAATCGAGGTCACGCCGCGCGAGCCGGGCGAGTACGAGTTCACCTGCGGGATGAATATGTACAAGGGCAAGCTCATCGCAGAGTGAAGCGTGAGGCACGGTCTCGATGCGCGTCTGCTCTTTCAACGTCGGCGGCGCGTGACTTAATCTTAGCGAGCTTTGCGCCTTTGCGTGATATTTTCTCACGCAAAGGCGCAAAGCTCGCTAAGAAGAGCGGGCCGCACTCATTCGCAAACAGCAATAACGTCCGGCAAGTTCAGCCGTCCCTATGGGACTCGAAAACAAACCGCTTGCTCTTACCCAGCGATGAATCGCTGGGCTACTCTCAATCGTCCCTACGGGACTTTTGAAAGAGGTCTAATGAAGAAGATTCGTCAAATTATCCTCCACGCAGCGATGCTGTGCGCCGTCGTCGCGGTTTCCACGGCGCGCGCGCAGGAGGGCAGCAGCGCGCAGCCCGCACAAACTCCCGGAGCCGCCGTCGAGCAGAGACCGCGCGGCCCGCAGAGCGTCGTCAAAGATGGTATCAAGGTCGAATTCGACATCGAGCCGCTCGCCGCGGGCGACAAAACTTCGGTCATGGCGGGTGAGGAAGCGCGGGTGCGTTTCCGCTTGAGCGATGCGGCAAAGGGGACGCCGCTCACAGGCGTCAGGCCGGCTGCGTGGATGAGCCTGCGAGAGACGCCCGGCCCTGCGGATGCGGCGCAGTGCAGGGAGAAGATTCAGTCT
>DASQLL010000025.1:0-5971 GCA_035630035.1 Pyrinomonadaceae bacterium
CCTGCACAGCCGCCGAATATTTTTCCTCGACCGTGGCGCGGCCCGCGCGCCCCAGACGCTCGCGCAACTCCGGCGAGCGCAAAAGCAGCGTCAGCTTCTCGACCCACTCGTCTTCGGTCGCGGCGATGAAGCCGTTCGCGCCGTCGCGCACGATCTCTGAGTTTACGCCGACGGGCGAGCAGACGGTCGCGATGCCGAGACCCATGTACTGCAAAGCCTTCATGCCGCACTTGCCGCGACTCCAGCGATCTTCGGGAAGCGGCATGATGCCCATGTCGAGCGGGCGCAAGTCCTCGACCTCCGTCTCGGAGCGCCACGGCAGAAGTTCTACTTCGACGCCTTCCAATCCTTCGAGCTTCGTGTCCGGCGTGCTGATGACGCGCAGCCGAAAGCGCTCGCGCTCGGCGAGGCGTCGGAGCGCGCCCGCGAGCGTCAAAAGGTGCTGCACAGTGCTGTAGCTCCCCGTCCAGCCGACGACCGGCACTTCGTTCGGCGCGCGCGGCTCGATTGTGTACTTCGACGTGTCAACGCTGGTCGGGATGACGGTCACGCGCGGGTTGAAGCGTCGCGCGTATTCGGCGAGGTATTCGTTGCCCGCCGTGACGTGCGCGGCGAGGCGGCAGATGGTGCGCGTCTTGCCGGGGAACTTTAAATAGCTCAAGTAACCGTTCGAGGGGCTGACGTAGCGCTCGAAGACCGCGTCGTCGAAGTCGAAGACGAAGGGCACGCCGCCCCGCGCGATGAGGCGCTCGAAGACGGGCGGCCCCAGAAGCGCCGACTCGCGCAGGATGTAGACGGCGTCGAACTCGCGCAGATCGCGCAGGTGTCGCGCGCGGCGCGCGAACGCGCGAAGTGTCAGCATGGCCTTGTGCGCCGTCCGGCCCGAACTGTACAGCACTCTGCTCAGCTCCTCGTCCTCGAACGCGCGGTAAGTTATCTCCACGCCCGACGCGCGAAGCAGCGGTTCCCACTGCTCGATGCGATACCGCTGGCTGGGGTTGCGGTCGTAGACGCTCGGAACGATTGCAAGCAGACGTATCATCGGAACAAAACCCCGCGGTCGAAGATGCCGCGCCGTCGAAAAAGTCGAAATGATTTTACACGGTGCGGCCCTCATAGCCGAGCGCATCGCTCTCCCCGCGCAGCATGACGCGCTCGTAGAGGCGTCGGTATCTCTCGCCGCCGATCTTCTCCAGATCGAAGCGGCGCTCGGCGCTTGCGCGACACCGCGCGGCCATATCGCCTTCGCCGCGCAGCGCGTCGGCTGCGCGCAAGGCTTCTCGATACGACTCGCGGCTCAGTTCTCGCACCACGACGCCGACGCGGTCGCCCTCGACGACCGAATCCACGTCGCCTATCCCGGCGTTGCAGATGACGGGCAACCCGGCGGCAAGATACTCGGCGAGCTTCGTCGGCGAGGAAGAGAGTTTCGAGTAGCACGGCTTGATGAAAGAGATGGCGAGGTCGGCGGCCTTCAGATAACGCGGGACTTCGCCGGGCGATACTTTGCTGATGAGAAAGTCGCTGTCCGCGACTCCGCGCGCGCGAAGGCGTGACGCAATCTCTTCGGGCGGGTTCTGCGTGAGTATCAGCGAGAAGCTGCTCGCGTCCTGTCCGTGCGCCGCCGCGAGCAGGTCGGCCATCTCGTCCGTCAAGTACCAGCCGCCCAAAGCCCCGACGTAAACCAAAACGCGCCGACCCTCAAGCCCCAACTCGGCCCTCACGTCGTCGCGCGACACGGACTCGAACATGCGGAAGCGGCTTACGTCAACGCAGCACGGGATGACCTCGACGGGGCGGCCCGCGTCATCCGTGTCGCGCCCCGCGAAGAGAATTTCTCGCGCTCGCTCGGTCAGAACCACGAAGCCGTCGGCGGCCTTTAGCAGGCGACGCTCGGCGGCCTTCGTCAGACGGTACAAGAGTCCGCCCGCGCGCCACACGCCCGCGTCAACGTACTCCTCCGGCATGAACCCGCGTATGTCGAAGATGAGCCGCCCGCCCCCCATGCGCTTCGCAATCAGTCCCATCGCCGCGGCGACGTGGTTGCGCGCGTGCAGAATCTCTATGCCATGCTCGCGCACGAGCCTCGCGGCCAGACGCCCGCCAGCCGCGATGTCGTAAACGGTCGCGGGGAGCGTCGGGCGCTTGTGGTATGGAAGCCGCAGCCAGCGTATGCCCTCGGCTGCAAGCTCCTCGCGCACACGCCTCTGCTCGCCTTCGCCCCAACCGTCGCGCAGGCCCGGCTCGAACGTGAGCAGGCTGGCCTCGACCCCGCCGCGTCGAAGCTCGCGCAGGTACGGCAGCACCTGCGTCTGCACGAGCGGCTCGCGGACGCCGAAGTAACAGATGTAGAGAGAGCGCATTCTCAGTTTGTGCGGTCGTAGTGCGCGGGAAGATCGGAGAGGTCGCGCGCGTTAGCCGGGCCTGCTTGCGCCGTCGAGCCGACGAGCGAGCGCAGGGGCGCGAGCGCGCTCGCAAGCCAAGAGGTCAGGCCCGATACGCGCGCGGCGAACGAAGCCTCGTCGTCGTCGTCGCCGATGAGCGTTCGGCGCAGCGCGAACAGGTCTGTCTGCGCGTCGTTCGGCCCGGCGTCGGTCGTGAGCGCGCACGCGTAGCCGAGAGTGCGAGCCTGCTCGACGACTTCGTCCGAGTACGCGCCGTAAGGATAAGCGAGGGCGACGGAGTCCGGCTTCAGTCGCGCGCTGACGACAGAGAGTGACGCGCTCAACTCGCGCTCGGCCTGCGCCCGCGAAATGTTCGGCAGCTTCGGGTGCGAGCAAGTGTGCGATCCGAACTCGACGCCATGCTCGCGTTCGAGCATCTCGACTTCCGCCCAAGAGAGATACGAGGTGTCGTCCGACTCACGCCACGCGCTCGGTCTTGCCGCGCCGTCATCGTCGCGCAAGCGGTCGGTTATAAGAAAGACGGAAGCCGGCAGTCCGCGCTCTCGAAGGCGCGGCGCGGCGGCGGTCAGGAAATTTCTGTAGCCGTCGTCGAAGGTCAGTACGACGGAGTAGTCTGGCAAACGTCGCCGCTCTCGCCGCGCCGCGAGACATTCGCGCAGGGAGATGACGTTGTAGCGCCTCCGCAAGTGATCGAGGTGCGCGGCGAAGCGATCCCAACGGACGTGAAGCGCGAGCGTGTCGTCGGGGCTGCGCTCGGCCCTCTCGGTCACGCCGTGGTAACAGAGAATCGTCACGCGCCGGCGGTTTCGCCAAGCGGCCAGCCGCACGAGGCCCGCGGCGTAGAAAAATGCGAACAGAAACTTCTTCATACTCGTCTCGAATCGGGAGCAGCCGAAGTAGTTTTGCAAACCGGGAGCCGGCTGTGCAAGCGTAACCCGCGCGGCGACGCGACCGCGAAGCGCGCGGGCGGTCGCCACACGTCTCAAGGCTTCACGTAGCGCCCGACGTAGCCGTGCGCCCAGAACGACGGCAGCGCGCCGCGCTTCTGATACCAACGCTCGAAGGGCGCGTTCAGGCGCATGAACAGTTGCGGCGCGACGCGCGGCAGCGGGTACGGGAACGGCGTGAAGTGATACTGCGCCCCTCCGTCGGCGCGCAGACCGGCGCGGCGCGCGGCCTCGTCCAACTCGTCGGGCTGAAGGCGCAGGCGCGGAAGCGTGTCGGCGCTCGCCGCGCCGAGTGCGCGTGCGAGTGCGCGCGCGGGCGTCGTGAGTCCGACCGTGAGGCGGTCAACGTGCCAGCGCTTCGGGACGGTGATGATGGCCGTGCCCCCCGGACGCAGCACGCGCGCAATCTCCGAGAGGGCGCGGTCGGGCGTCTTTAAATACTCAATGACGGCCATGCACAGCACTTGGTCGTATGTGTCGCTCGGCAGGTCGAGCGCCTCGACGTTGCCTTCGCGGAAGCTCACGCCTTCAAGGTGTCCGAACTTCTCGGATGCCTCGCGCACCATCTCCGGCGATAGGTCAAGACCCTCGAACGTGCCGCCGCGCGCGCGCACGGCCTCGACCATAACGCCGGGGCCGCATCCCACGTCGGCGACGCGCCCAAGACGTTCCGGCAGCAATTCGAGCACGCGGCTGCGTCGCACGTGGAAGTGATAGGTGACGCCGTCGGCGACCGAGTAGAGCCTCGACCAGTCGCCTCTGGATGAGAGCCTATCGAAATGCTCGACCACCAAATCGGCGTCTTGAGATTTAACGTCTGTCTGCATCGAAAACCCAACCCCTCCTTATTCTACTATTGCGTGTGCTATCAACGCCGCAAGCGTTAGCGTGCTTGCGACGTTGGTCTCTCGCTGGTTCATCGGCGCTCCGTCTCGTGCCGAGCGGCTTGGTCGATGACGGATTGATAAATACCTATGAGCTTGTTGGCCGAAGAGCGCGGCTCGAACCGCGTGAGCGCGGATTCGCGCGCCGTGCGCCCCAGAGTCGCGCGCCGCGCGGGGTCTTCGAGCAGCGCGCACACGGTCGCTGCGAGCGCATCCGCGTCGCGCGGCGCAACGAGAAGGCCGTCTACGCCGTCGCGCACAACCTCTGGAATAGGCCCCGATTCGGTCGCAACGCAGGCGCAGCCCGCGGCCATCGCCTCGATGAGCGCGATGCCCAAGCCCTCGTAGAGCGAGGGAAAGACGAACAGGTCGCACGCGCGCAGAAAGTCCGCGACATCCGTGCGCGCGCCGAGGAAATGCACGCGCTCTGCGACTCCCGCCGCGTGCGCTTCGGCGCGGAGATGTTCGAGCCACTGCGGGTCGGTCGTCGCTCCGACCGAGACGAGATGTGACGAAGGATGCCTCGAAAGAACGCGCGGCATCGCGCGTATCGCATAGAGCAGCCCCTTCTGCGGCGAGACGCGCGCCACGTTCAGTAGCACGACGGATTCGTCCGGCACGCCGCACTCGCCCATCAGCTCTGCGCGCGTGCGATGCGTCGGCGCGCTGAGCGCTTCGATATCAATCGGGTTGTAGAGAAGCTCTATCCGGCTGAGCGGAAACCCCAAGTGTCGGTGCGCGCTCTGGCGCACGTACTCGCTTACGGCGAGCATCCGCGTGCATCCGAAGTGCGCCGTCCAGCGATCTATGGCGCGCACCATTCGGCGCTTGAGCGCGCCGACCTGCGCGCCGTCGGCCCAAGCCTCCTGCTCGTGGTCGGGGTTGTGGACTGAGCTTAGAACGGGCACGCCCGCGAGCCTTCCGGCGACGCGCCCGACGACGTTCGCCGCCCAAAGGTGCGTGTGCAGGAGGTCTGTGCGGTTTGCGCCCAGCCATGCGCGCAGACGCGCGATCCCGCGAGGCAGATCGCGCGGGCCGCGACAGCCCAAGCTCTCGACCGTTATGCCTAATTCGCGTATCGGCTCGGCCCAGTGCGTGGCGTTTGGAAAGACCGTGAAGACCGTGCCTCGGACGCGACCGCCGAAGTGCTTCAGGTTCGTGTAGAGCAGACGCTCCGCGCCGCCCGGCCCGAGCGCTTCGATCAGATGCACCACGCGCGGCGCACCGGCGTCGCGGGTTGCGACACCGCGCGGCGCGGCGGCGGGTTCGACCGTGCGTGTTGTCATCTGCCGGCCTTCCGCCCGAGGTAGTAGCACGAGCTTGCGACCGTGTCCAGATGCGGGATCGTCTCAAGCGCGTAGTCCATGTACTTGAGCGGGAAGACGACCCAACCGATCAGGCTCGAAGCCTTCGCGTACACGTCCGGCCTCCCGCCCGAAACGAGCCGCGCCAGCACTTCCCTCAGCATCCACGTCGCCGCCGACGCAGGCCCGATGTGTATGCCGGACTCGACCTCTTCGAGCGGCGCGCACAGACTCGCCAGACCGGGCCGCGTCGCGCGTCGCATGTCAATCGGCGACTCGTGGTACGGTTGCAGGAAAGGCATCTCGGTGTAGAAGAGTCCGCCGGGCTTTAGCACGCGGTAGCTCTCTTCGAGAGTTTTGTCGGCGTCGGCGACATGCTCAAGAACGCCCTGAAGGATGACGAGGTCTGCCGAGTCGTCCGCGAACGGGAG
>DASQLL010000026.1:0-3838 GCA_035630035.1 Pyrinomonadaceae bacterium
TAGCAGGCGAGCAGCGCGACCGCGGCCAGAAGAAGCGAGACGGCGGCGAAGGTCGCGGGGTCTGTCGCCGAGACGCCGTAGAGCAGCCCTTCCATCAGGCGCGTCAATCCGTAAGCCGCGGCGAGGCCGACCGCGACGCCCACGAGCGCGAGACTCATCCCCTGCCCAACGACGAGTCGCAACACGTCGCGCCCTTGCGCGCCGAGCGCCATGCGAAGGCCGATCTCGTGCGTGCGCTGCGCCACCATGTAGGCGAGCACGCCGTAAATCCCGACGGTCGCAAGCACGAGCGCCACGCACGCGAAGATGCCGAGCAGCCACGTCGAGAGGCGTCGCTGCGCGAGCGCGGTGTCCACGACTCCGGTCATCGTGTTAACGCTGTAGATGGGAACTTCGCTGTCGAGCGCGCGCACGTGCTCGCGGATTGCGGAGGTGATTGCCTCCGGCTCTGCCGCCGCTCGCACGATCAATCCCATCGCGGGACGCCGCCGCTGTTGCCACATGGGCAGTTGGTTGACGGGCGCGTACAGCTCGACGAAAGACTCGCGTTCGAGCTGGTAGTGGCGCACGTGCCGGACGACGCCCACCACCTCGCGCCAGTTGGGGCGCGGATCGTCTGCCGTCCCCTGATTCTCGAAAGAGATGCGCTTGCCCAAGGGGTCTTCGCTCGGCCAAAACTTGCGCGCCATCGTCTCGTCAATGATGACGACGGGCGTGCTCGTCTCCGTGTCCTGCTCGTTGAAGCGGCGACCTCGAAGGAGCGTCACGCCCATCGTCTCGTGATAGTCGGGGCTTACGGTCTGGAAGAGCGCAGCCGTCCCCTCGGAAGGATTTCTCGGTACGGGCCGTCCCTCTACGATGACGCCCGCCTCGCTTCCTCCCGACGCGAGCGGGATGGCGCTGCTCACGCTCGCGGACTCCACTCCGGGCAGTGCGCGCACGCGCTCAAGCAACTGCCGGTAGAACTCAGTCCACTGCGCGCGTTCCGGGTAGCGCGTCTGCGGGAGATTTATACGCATCGTGAGGACGTTGCCCGGCTCGAAGCCGGGGTCAACGGCTTGCAGACGCGCGAAACTTCGCAGCATCAGCCCCGCGCCCACGAGCAGCACGAGCGTTAGCGCCACCTCCGCCACGACGAGCGCCTTGCGAAGACGGCTCGATTTGCCGAGCGCGCCGCGCCCGCCCTCCTTCAGCGTCTCGTTCGGGTTGCTCTTCGACGCCTGAAAGGCCGGCGCAAGCCCGAAGACGAGCGCCGAAAGAAGCGAGACCCCGACGGTGAAGACGAGCACGCGCGCGTCAATCCCTATCTCGTCCTGACGAGGGATGGGCGAGTTGGCGGGCAGGCTCGCGACGAGCAAGTCCGTGCCCCAGAGTGCCAGCACTAACCCAGCCGCGCCGCCCACGAATGCGAGCAGAAGGCTCTCGGTCAGGAGTTGCCGCACAATACGCATGCGACCCGCGCCGAGTGCGACGCGGATGGCGATCTCTCTGCCGCGCGCGGCGGCGCGCGCGAGCAGAAGGCTCGCGACGTTCGCGCACGCGATAAGAAGCACGAAGCCCACGACGCCCAGCAGAACGAGGAGCGCGGGGCGTATGCTCTGCACCATCTGCTCCTGAACGGACGTGACGACGACGCCGTTGCCGCGGCTCTCCTCGTACTGCTCGCTGAGGCGCGCGGCGATGGCGTTCATGTCCGAGCGCGCCCGCTCGACCGTCAAGCCACGCCTAACGCGCGCGAGCGCGAAGATGCCGGGATGGTTGTCGCGCTCCTGCGGCAGCTTGTCTTTGAACTGCCCGAACGGAACCCAAAGCTCCGTAGGGTTGTTCAGGACTGCGAACTCGGGCGGCATGACGCCGACCACTTCGTAGCTCTCGCCGTCGAGGTTGATGGTCTTTCCGACCGCGTCGCGGTCTCCGCCGAAGCGTCGTTGCCAGAGGCCGTGGCTCAGCACGGCGACGCGGCTCCCGCCCGCCGCGTCCTCTTCCGCGAGGAAGGTTCGGCCCACGAGCGGGCGCGTGCCGATTGCGGCGAAGTAGTCTGCCTCGGCCTGCGCGGCCTGCACGCGCTCGGCCTGCTGGCCCCCACCCGTGAGCGCGAGATTCACGCCGCGCGTCGCCCCGATGCGCTCGAAGCTACGGTTCTGCTCCTTCCAGTCGCGCAGGTTCGGCAGCGAGATAGACATCGTCGTCGCGCCCGCCTGCGGGTTGTTCTCCCAGAGCCACACAATCTGCTCCGGCTCTTCATACGGCAGCGGTCTGAGCAGCACCGCGTTCACCACCGAGAAGATCGCCGTGTTCGCGCCCACGCCTAAGGCCAGCGTCAGCACCGCGACGAGCGTAAACCCCGGCTTCCTCAGTAAGACTCGTAAGCCGTAACGGATGTCTTGCAGCAGAGTCCTCATAGCTTCACCTCAAGGGGAATGATGAATGCGGAATGATGAATGATGAATTGAAGGCAAGTTGTCTTTGATTCATCATTCCGCATTCATCATTCCTCATTCGTAGCGTAGCGCCACCATCGGGTCTACCTTCGTCGCGCGGCGCGCGGGGATGATGCACGAGAGCAGCGTGACCGCGACGAGGAGCGCCGAGACGCCTGCGAACGTCGCCGGGTCTGTCGGGCTTACATCGTAGAGCAGGCTTGCGATTGCGCGCGTAAGGGCGAACGCCGCGACGAGGCCGACCGCGACGCCGCCTAGCGCGAGTGCGAGTCCCTGACGAACGACCATCTTCAGAACGTCGCCCACCTGCGCGCCCAGAGCCATGCGAAGGCCGATCTCGTGCGTGCGCTGCGTGACCGTGTAGCTCATCACGCCGTAGATGCCTACGCCCGCTAGCAGGAGCGCGACCGCGGCGAACAGGCCGAGCAGAAGCATCTGAAAGCGCCGGCGCGCGACCGAGTCGGCGAGGTACTTGCTCATCGGCTCGATGTCTGCGACGTACTGTTCCCTGTCCACCTCTTTAATCACGCCGCGCAGAGCCGCCGTCGTCCCTGCCGACGTGTCCGACGCGGTTCGGGTGACGAGGTACATGAAGCGTTCGGGCGCTTGAAGGTAGGGCACGTAGAAGTCGGGCACGGCCCCCGCTTCGAGGCTCGTCTGGCGCACGTCGCCGACGACGCCGACGATCTCGCGCGCGGGCGGGTTGGGGTCAACCGACGGGTCGGCCTCGATGACGATGCGGCGGCCTAAAGGGTCTTCGCCGGGGAAGTGTTTGCGCGCGAACGCCTCGTTGATGATGATGACGGCGGGCGCGTCTTTCGCGTCGCGCTCGCCGAACGCGCGCCCGCGCATGACGGGGACGCCCATCGCGCGGAAGTAGTCGCGGCTGACTACGCGGTAGTTCGCATCCGGCTTCTCCGCGCCGGTCACAGGCCCGCGACCGTCAACGTAGAAGGTCGAAGACGTGCTGTCGCCGCTCAAAGGGAGCAGGTTGACGAGGCCGACCGCGACGACGCCCGGCGTTTCCTGTGTGCGCCTCTCGGCCTCGCGGAAAAAGTTCGCCTGCTGCTCAGGCGTCTGGTACTTCGTGCGCGACAGCGAAAGGCCCGTCGTCAAAACGTTCCGCGCGTCGAAGCCGGGGTTGACCTCGCGCAGCCGCGCGAAGCTCTTGATGAGAAGCCCCGCGCCGACGAGCAGCAGGAGCGAGAGCGCGACCTCCGAGACGACGAGCAGCGAGCGCACGCGGCCCCGCGCCCCACCCTCGGTCGAGCCGCGGCTGCCTTCTTTCAGCGACTCGGCCAGTTCGACCTTCGACACCTGAAGCGCGGGCGCGAGTCCGAACAGCACGCCCGTCAGGATCGTCACCGCGCTCGTGAAGACGACGACGCGCGGGTCTA
>DASQLL010000027.1:0-6475 GCA_035630035.1 Pyrinomonadaceae bacterium
CGGCATGCGTGCGCCCGTTCTGGTCGCCTCCGCCGACGGCGTGGGGACGAAGCTTAAAGTAGCTTTCATGACGGGCGTTCACGACACGGTGGGGCGCGACCTCGTCAACCACTGCGTCAACGACATACTCGTGCAGGGCGCGCGTCCGCTCTTCTTCCTCGACTACGTCGCGACGGGGACGCTCACGCACGACACGGTCGTATCGGTCGTCGCGGGCATGGCGCACGGATGTCGCGAGAACGGGTGCGTCCTCTTGGGCGGCGAGACTGCGGAGATGCCGGGCTTCTACGCCGACGGCGAGTACGACGTGGCCGGCTTCATCGTCGGCGTCGTTGACCGCGAGAAGGTGATTGACGGAAGCCGCGTCGCAGCGGGCGATGTCGTTCTCGCGCTCCCCTCCGCGGGGCTTCACACGAACGGCTACTCGCTCGCTCGCAAGCTCTTCTTCGAGACGGCGGGCCACACGGCGGACACGCATCTCGACGCGCTCGGCATGACGGTGGGCGAAGCTCTCTTAAAACCGCACCTCAGTTATCTTCGACCGCTCGAAGGTCTGCTCGACACGGGCGTCATCAAGGCGCTCGCGCACATCACGGGCGGCGGGCTGCTTGAGAACATCCCGCGCGTGCTGCCGGAAGGCGTAGGCGTAGAGATCGAGCGCGGCACGTGGCCCGTGCCCCCCGTCTTCGGCGTCATGCAGGAGATCGGCAACGTCGCCGAAAGCGAGATGTTCCGAACCTTCAACATGGGCGTCGGCATGGTCGTCATCTGCTCGCCCGCGGACGCCGAGACCGTCCGCTATCACTTCGACAGCCCCGGCTCGGAGTGCTACCGCGTAGGGCGCGTTGTCGAGGGCGGGCGCGAGGTAAAGCTCGTTTAGTTCAAAGTTCAAGGTTCAAAGTTCAAAGTCGAAAAACTCCGACGACTCTTCCAACTTTGAACCTTGAACTTTGAACTTTGAACTCCATGAAGATCGGCATTCTCATCTCAGGTCGCGGCACGAACATGACGGCGCTGGCCGACGCAGTGCGCGATGGGCGCGTCGAGGGCGCGGAGATCGCGGTCGTGTTGAGCGACAAGCCTTCCGCGGCGGGGCGCGTGCGCGCGCGCGACCGTGGCCTCAAGACGGCGCTCGTCGAGCGCAAGGGGCGCACGCGCGAAGAGCATGAGTTGGAGATTATCGCGGAGCTTCGCAAGCGGGGCGTCGAGATCGTGTGCCTCGCCGGATACATGCGTCTGCTCTCGCCTTGCTTCATCGCGGAGTTTCGCGGGCGCATTCTGAACATTCATCCTTCCTTGCTCCCCGCGTTCCCCGGCCTCGACGTTCACCGCCGGACGATTGAGCAAGGCGTCAAGTTCTCCGGCTGCACCGTCCACTTCGTTGACGAGACGCTCGACGGCGGCCCCATCATCACGCAGCGCGTCGTGCCAGTCCTCGACTCCGACACGCCCGACACGCTCGCCGCGCGCATACTCGTCGAAGAGCATTGCGCCTACCCCGAAGCTCTCGCGCTCGTCGTCAGCGGCAAGTACGAGATAGTCGGGCGGCGCGTCATCAGAAAATTATAAACAGGGATGGACAGGATAGGCAGGATAAATGATTTGTCTTTTCATCCTGTCTATCCTGTCCATCCCTGTTTATAATTCTTCCATGACGATTGACGAGCAGTTGGAACATCTTCGTAAGGGCGCGGTCGAGATAATCCGCGAGGAGGACTTGCGCGCGAAGCTTGAGAAGAGCGCGCGCACGGGCGAGCCTTTGAAGGTGAAGCTCGGCATGGACCCGACCGCGCCTGACCTGCATCTGGGCCACACGGTCGTCATACACAAGATGCGCGCGTTTCAGGAGCTGGGCCACACGGTCGTCTTCCTCATCGGCGACTTCACCTCTCTCATCGGCGACCCTTCGGGCCGCTCGACGACGCGCCCGCCCCTGACGCGCGAGCAGATAAACGCTAACGCCGAAACCTACAAGTCGCAGGTCTTCAAGCTGCTCGACCCCGAACGAACCGTCATTGATTTCAACTCGCGCTGGATGGACGCGCTCGGCTCGGACGGTTTCATACGCCTCGCCTCGCACGTCACGGTCAAACAAATCCTTGAGCGCGACGACTTCCAGAAACGCATCGCGGAGGAGCGTCCCGTCGCCCTGCACGAGCTTCTGTACCCGCTCGTGCAGGGGTATGATTCGGTCGCGCTCCGTGCGGACGTTGAGCTTGGCGGCACGGATCAAAAGTTCAACCTACTCGTTGGCCGCAATCTGCAACGCGAGTACGGGCAGGAGCCGCAGGTCGTCGTCACGATGCCGCTTCTGGAAGGCACGGACGGCGTGCAGAAGATGTCAAAGTCGCTCGGCAACTACGTCGGCATCACGGAAGCGCCGCAGGAGATGTTCGGCAAGATCATGTCCATCTCCGACGAGCTGATGTGGCGCTACTACGAACTGCTTACAGACCTCACAGCCTCCGACATCAAGTTGATGCGCGAGCGCGCCGATACGGGCGAAGACAACCCGCGCGACTTCAAGGTCGGACTCGCCAAGCGCATCATCGCCGACTTTCATTCGCAGGCCGACGCCGATGCGGCGGAAGAGGAGTTCAACCGCGTCTTCAAGCGCAAGGAAGTTCCCGACGATATAGAGGAGCGCGCCGTTCCCTCGCAAGTCTGGAAGCTCGCGCGGCTGCTGGTCGAGACTGAACTTACGCCCTCGATGTCGGAAGCGCGTCGCCTAGTCGAGCAGGGCGGCGTGCGCGTTGACGGCGAGCGCGCCACGCGTGCGGACGCGGACGCGGAAGTGAGCGCGGATCGCGCGCTGCTCATACAAGTCGGCAAGCGACGATTCCTGCGCGTTCGCGGCGCGTAAACTTATCGCGCGCGAGTGCGTAATTTATTAACCCTCATGAAAAGGAGTGCGAAGATGTCGGAAGAGAACAAGACTCTCATGCGCCGTTGGTTCGAGGAGGTCTGGAACAAGGGGCGCGAGGAGGCGATTGACGAGATGTTCGCGGAGGACGGCGTGGCGAACGGGCTTGCGGACGAGTCAGGCGAGCCGCTGCGGGGCGCGTCGGGGTTCAAGCCGTTCTTCCATAAGTTCCGCGAGGCGTTTCCGGAAATCGAGGTCGTCGTGGAGGACGTAATCTCGGAGGGCGACAAGGTCGCGGCGCGCTGCACGGTGCGCGGGCGTCACCGCGGCGACACGCTCGGATTCGCGGCGACCGACCAACCCGTCGAGTTCACGGGCATGACCATCACTCGCATTCGCGACGGCAAGATCGTCGAGGCTTGGAACAACTTCGACTTCATGGCGATGTTCCAGCAGCTCGGCGCGCTCAGCCTCTCCGCGCCCGAAAAACCCGACGAAAAAGTCTGAAAATGAGCTTTTAGCTTTTAGCTTTGCCTTTGCTACCGAGGCTGTCGTTATCATAGGCAGTCGAATCGCCAAATCTGTTTGGCTGAAAGCTGACCGCTGATAGCTAACAGCTTACTTATGTCCGCAGCCGTCCCTACAGACGAGACCTTAATCATCGAGACGCCGGAGCGCGTGCCTCTGCACTTCGCGCTGGCGTCAATCGGCAACCGCTTCCTCGCGTGCGCCTTCGACCACTTCCTTCAGATACTCTTCATCCTCGTCGTCGTCCTCGCAGTCCTCTGGGGCGTGGGCATCTCGGACGTGGGGCGTTGGATGAACGACGCGCCGAAGTGGACGCTGGCGCTTTTAATCATCGCGATATTTCTCATACAGTCGGGCTACTTCGCGCTCTTCGAGTGGGCTTGGAGCGGGCAGACGCCGGGCAAGCGCTGGCTCCGCCTGCGCGTGATACGCGAGGACGGGCGGCCCATCACCTTCTGGGAGGCGGCGGCGCGCAACCTCGTCCGCACCTTCGACATGATGCCTGCGGCCATCGTGCCCTTCTACTCAATCGGCCTCGTCGCGGTCTTCGTCAGCAGCCGCGACCAGCGAATAGGCGATCTGGTCGCGGGCACCGTCGTCGTGCGCGAGCGACAGACGCAGGCCCCTTCGTTCGACGAGGTATTCTCCGCGCCGACCTCCGACGCAGCGCTCCGGCGCTCCTTCAAGCCCGTGCCGTTCGTGGCGAACGTGAACGCACTCGCCGAAGGCGAGATCGAAGTGGTCGAGGCGTTTCTGCGCCGGCGTTGGGACTTGGACGAAGCCCCGCGCCAGTGGATGGCTTGGCGCGTCGCGACGCCCGTCCTTCACAAGCTCCGCCCCGAGTTCGACCCCGCCGAGTTCACATACGAAGGCTTCCTCGAAGAACTGCTCCACCGCTACCGCGCCGCGCACAGGTTTACCGACTGAGCGAACACGGCACGTCTCGTTGCTCTGACGGATAATCTGAAGTACGCGAGGCGTGATGAGGATTAATGCGATACGCCCACACTACAAGACAGAATCACTGTGGGCGACGCCTCACCCCTTCGTGCTTCTTCGCGCTCGGCAGCTTGGCGGGCAGGTCTAGCTCGTCGTCAATCAAAGCGTCAACATAGAGGTTAGCAACGCGGGCATACTGCAAGAGAATCACTAACGGCGGCTCGTTCTTGTCTAATTCGTATTTTGAGATCGCGTGATACTCGATAAGGTCTTCAACTCCCAAACGCCTGTGCATCTCGGTCTGAGATAATCCAAGCGCCTCCCGAATCTGTAAAAGTTTCTCGGCCAAGCGTGACGGCCTCGGACGTGCGTGTCCCATCAGGAATTCCCTCCTGATGGGACTAAGATTGCGTCTTGGGACTTGCATCTATGGTTAACAAACCATAGAATGTGAATGTGTAACCGATTCGCCGTGAGTATGAACCTCTCATGCTCAACGGCGATGCTCATCATCAACTTGAGGGTGAGCTACGCATCCGACCCGTTGCCTTATTTTCAAAGACACGAACGCGCCAGAGGATACCACATGAGTATTTTGGTTTGCGATTAGTGCTGGCACGTCCGTAGGGGGCTCTGTGCCGCCGACCCCGGTGACCACGCCGGGGCGTCGAGGCCGCGCGCGTGTCTGGCGGGCGTGCGCGCGGCTTCTACGTTTTTAGAAGAACCCTCTAATGGGCGTATCTAAGACGCTGTGGTCTATCAGCGATATAGTTGCTCTGGCGGATAATCCGAAATACATGCGGCGCGAGGACGATTAGAACAGCGCACAAAAAGTAAGAGGCACGCTCTTGTCGGAGCGTGCCTCTTACTTTGCACTCCTGCTTACTAAACGAGCGTACAGTGTCCGCAACGTCCGCAGAGAATACCCTCAACAGGTGTGTCCTCTTGTCTATAGGCGTGCTGCCCTCTTGTCATACCCTATGGTTTTTGCTCGCGCAACTTGTTGACGCTTCAAGAAGCCAACGATTTTACAGTTTGGACATTCTTGCTTTTCAATCGCTTGCAAATTACGTGTGTACATAAAAATATCCCCTATTGGTAGTTCTCTGGAAATAACGTCCCCCTCCATTTTCAGGGTTGAGCTAATTCTACATCTATTCTGTTCAACATTGTAAATGACCCACTACCGTAAATCGAGCAAAATTGACGCGCCCTTGCGCCCTCGGCTACACTGCGAGGTTCTTTTAGCGGGCAGATTTTTCACCGAGAGGTTCATCTAACAATCACTATGGCTCAAGACATCTTCATACTGGGCGGCAAGCGCACGCCGATGACCACTTACGTCGGCGCGCTCAAAGACGTGAAGGCGATTGATCTTGCGGCGAGCGCAGCGCGCGGCGCGCTCGAAGCGACGGGCGTCGCCGCCGAGGAGATTGACCACACCGTCGTCGGAAACGCTCTACAGACTTCGGGCGACGCGATCTACGGCGCGCGCCACGTCGCCCTGAAGGCGGGCGTGCCCGCGGAGCGTCCCGCGCTCACGGTCAACCGACTGTGCGGCAGCGGCATTCAGTCAATCATCTCAGGCGCGCACATGATTCTTCTTGGCGAGGCGAAGACGGCGCTCGTCGGCGGCATGGAGTCAATGTCTATGGCCCCGCACGTCATCTACGGCGCGCGCAGCGGCTTTCCGCTCGGACAGGGCAAGCTCGAAGACTCTCTGATGGTCGCGCTGCTCGACACTTACTGCAACACGACGATGGCGGGCACCGCCGAGAACCTCGCGCGCAAGTACGAAATCTCGCGCGAGGAGCAGGACGTGTACGCGCTCCGCTCGCAACAAGAGGCGAAGCGCGCGCAAGGACAGGGAGTGTTTGCCGAAGAGATCGTCGCGGTCGAGGTGAAGACGCGCAAAGGCGTCAAGGTCGTCGAACACGACGACCACCTGCGCCCCGACACGACGCTTGAAATCTTAGCGAAGCTCCCGACCGCTTTCAGCAAAGACGGCTTCGTCACGGCGGGCAACGCTTCCGGGATAGTTGACGGCGCGGCCATGCTCGTCATCGCGGGCGAAGAGTTCGTCAAAGCGAAGGGCGCGAAGCCCGCCGGGCGCATCGTCAGTTGGGCCTACGCGGGCGTTGACCC
>DASQLL010000028.1:0-8711 GCA_035630035.1 Pyrinomonadaceae bacterium
AGCCGACCTCGGCTATTCCGACCCGCTTCGCGCTTACCTTGTGGCGCTGGGCCAAGAGGCCGAGCACGGCGCGCAGCAACAGGATGAAGAGGGCCAGCGCGGCGAGCGTGGGCGCGAGATTGACCCACACAAGCAGGGATACGAGGGCGAACGCTACGGCGTGGGCAACGATTACAGGGAGCAATGGGGACTTCTCCCCGTGCAGCAGCCGGAGCCGCGCGCGCACGTACAGGGTCGAAGGTATGGCGCGCCCGGCGAGCAGCGCCCACAACACCGACGAGGCGGGGAACGTCCAGCCGTCGGCCATCGCAATGCTCGCGGAGACGGCGGCCAGCCCCGCCGAACCCGCCAGCTCAGGGGCGAGCGAGCGGCTGCGCCCAGCGGCGTCGAAGGCCAGTTGAACCGCGACGAGCGGGACGGCCAATAAAAGCGGCAGGAGGAACGCATAGCTGACGGCGGTCGCCGCCGCGCCCAGCGCCGACGCGAGCGTGAGCGCGCCGTAGAGCAGAAGAAACACTTCGGCGGCAGCCGTGCGCGGGAAGCGTCGGCCACGCCGCCTATCGCCCAACACGATCTTGAGCGGGTGCCGTGCGAGGAACGCGCCCGCCGCGGCGAACGCCAGGAAGAGGCCGGCGATTGAAGGCGCGACCAGAAGTCCCAGAGCCACAGGCTCGAGCGTAAAACTCCAGCCGCCGTGCTCGACCGGCAGCGCGACCGTGCGAAGCCTGACGCGCGCCGGCACAGGCTCACGCCGCGTCTGGATTTTATCCCCTTCACGTTCTCGCACGCCGATTGAAACCGTCCCGCTCATCTCTAACGACTTGAATGTCTCACTCATCAATCAATACTCCGCAAGACAAAACTCACCGGCATCAGTCAGTGCAAACGCGAGGCCACTTCCGTGGAAGGTATGCGCGCTCGAAGAACGCGGCACAGGGAGGGGCGGAGCCGCGGTGACGTTGCGGAATCTCTCGCATCTACTCGTCCGCCGGTGGGGAAATTTTCACTCGCGTCGGGTTCTCAAAGTGGGCGAGTAGAGAGCGTTCAGCTCCAATTCGAGCGCGCGCGGGAAGAGAATATTGTCTTCGAGGCAGATGAGTTGCAACTGGTCTAGTTCCAAGTCTCGCAGGGCGCGGCAGAGCGCCCGGTAGTCCGCGCAGTCCGCGTCGCACGGCGTGTAGTCGTTCGTCGCCTCGCGGAGCGCGTCGAATGTCGCGCACAGATCGTCGTGCTCGCGCATCAGCATCTTTATAGGGTCGCGCATCGGGCCGAAGTAGGGTGCGATCTGCGGCTCACGGCTGCGGGCCGCGGACTCCGTGCGGATGATGTCCGGGAAGAGCAAGACCTCCTCCTTCTCCATGTGGAATAAAAGCTCTTGCCGCAGGGCTTTGAAGAGGCCGCGCACGCGCGCCAGCGTCGGGTGGCCCTCGCCGTGCGCCTCGGAAAGCGCGGCGACGAGCGCGCCGATTGTTTCCATCTGCCGCCGCGCATAGACGTGGTGCTTGTCTATGAGGTAGCCGATCAGTTTCGTGAGCGGCACGAAGTCGAATCTGCACGGTTCGGCAACCCGCCCCTCACGCCAATCTCCTTTGTTGAGAAGCCTGACGCCCTCATCCGTCGTCGCGCCACCGCTGGCGCGGGCGTCGCGCGAAGCGTCGTTCCTCTTCGCAATCTGGCTTTCGTACATCATGACTCGTCCCCTTCGTGTGTCGTTTCGAGCGTGGCCCTTAAGGGTCGGCGCGAGTGACTCGCAACTGGCGGGAATGCAATTTGCTTTCCAGAGACGCAGCAAAGGTAAACGCGCCGCCGGGCGCGACTCGGAAACTACAGGCCGCGGCCCGACTGATCCTGTCGGGGCACCTCCGATAAAAAATTATGGGCGAACACCACGTTGAAACGAGTAGTGATGACATCAAGGAGCGGGCCTTCGTCCGCGCCTTGCTAAATGACCTCGCCGCGCTCGAAAAGATGCTCGACGGGGGGCTGATCGAGCGGGGCGTGCGAAGAATCGGGGCCGAGCAGGAGATGTTCCTCGTTGACCGCCACATGCGCCCCGCCTCGGTCGCGCAGGAAGTCCTCGAACGCGTGGCCGACCCGCGGCTCACGACCGAGATCGCGCGCTTCAACCTCGAAGCCAACCTCACGCCGCGCATGCTCGAAGGCGATTGCCTGCGGCTGTTGGAGGCGGAGATAGGCGAGGTCATAAAGCTCGTGCGCGAGGGCGCGCGGGAGCGCAACGCCGACGTGTTGCTCGCCGGAATACTGCCGACGCTGCGAAGAGACGACCTCAGCCTCGAACAGATAACGCCCTCGCCGCGCTACTACCAACTGAACGACTCGATCATGCGTATGCGCGGCGGCTCGATGCGCGCGCACGTGAAGGGCCTCGACGAGGTCAACGTCTTCTCGGACAACATAATGCTCCTGTCGTCGAACACGAGCTTTCAGGTGCATTTGCAGGTCGGCCCCGACGAGTTCGTGCCGCTCTACAACATGGCGCAGGCCGTGACCGCGCCCGTGCTTGCAGCGGCTGTGAACTCGCCCATCTGGCTCGGCAAACGTCTGTGGCAGGAGACGCGGCTCGCGCTCTTCCAGCACTCGGCGGACTCGCGCAGCATCGCGCAGAGGGATAGGAACTTCCCGACGCGCGTCGGCTTCGGCGAAGCGTGGCTGCGCGGCTCCGTGCTTGAGCTATTCCGCGAGGACATCGCGCGCTTCCGCGTCATCCTGACGATGGAGGCGGACGAAGACCCGCTCGAAGTGTTGGCGCGCGGCGACGTGCCGCGCCTGAAGGCGCTCAGCCTTCACAACGGAACGGTCTGGTGGTGGAACCGCCCGTGCTACGGCGTTACGGGAGGGCGCGCGCACCTGCGTATAGAGAACCGCGTCATCCCTTCGGGGCCGACCGTCCTCGACGAGGTTGCGAACGCGGCCTTCTTCGTCGGATTGATGTCGGCGCTCCCCAGAGTGTACGGAGAGATAGACAAGCTGATGTCTTTCGACGATGTGAAGACCAACTTCTTCGCCGCCGCGCGCCACGGCCTCGGCGCGCAGCTCGCATGGATCGGCGGCAAAACCATGGCCGCCTCCGACCTCATCCTCGGCGAGCTTCTGCCGCTCGCGCGCGAAGGACTCAGGGAGTCGAAGATAGACGCGGCTGACATTGATCTTTATCTCGGCACGATTGAGGAGCGCGTAAGGTCTGGGCAGACGGGGGCGCGCTGGGCGCTCCAGTCGCTCGCCGCGCTCGGCACGGAAGGCACGCGCGACTCGCGTCTGCGTGCGCTGGCAACCGAGATGCACGCGCGGCAGCAGACGGGCGAGCCTGTACACCGCTGGCCGATTATCGAGAGGCGTGAGCAGCAGGAAGATTGGTCAGAGAATTACCGCACGGTCGGGCAGTTCATGTCCACAGACCTCTTCACCGTGCGGCCCGACGACCTCGTTGATCTAGCCGCGAGCGTGATGGACTGGCGGCACATACGCCACGTCCCTGTCGAGGACGAGCGGGGCCACCTCGTCGGGCTGGTCACGCACCGCGACGTGCTACGCATGCTCGCGCGCGGATTGGCGGGGCGCGGGAGCAGCACGGTCGCCGTCCGCGAGATCATGAAGGCCAACCCCTTCGCGGTCGCGCCCGCGACGCCAACGCTCGAAGCCATCGAGTTGATGCGCGCGAACGGTGTCGGGTGCCTGCCCGTCGTCCAGAACGGCCTGCTCGTCGGCATCGTCACGGCGAAAGATTTCCTCGACGCTTCGGCCAAGCTCTTCGAGGAGCGGCTAAGGTCGAACGCTCAGGTGGAGACGTCGGCGCTAGACTAGGAGAGAAGCAGGGCGAGTCTGGCGGAGCAACACTGTCACAGCCAGATGAATGCGGAATGACGAGCGATGCGTGAGAGGCAGGTAGCTCTTTACTCATCGCTCAGCATTCCGCATTCGACTTTTTTTCATCTATAATTATCCCGCAACCCGTCTAGCTTTTAACCTTTCTGGAGGCCGACCTGAAATCGAGCAAAGAGAAGATTCTGATTGTTGACGACGACCAGTCCATTCGCTGGGCTTTGGCGGAGGCGCTCCGTAGCTGGGGCTATGAGACTGTCGAGGCGGGCACGGTGGCCGCTAGCGTAGCGACCTTCGAGGCAGAGGAGCCGCAGGCCGTTCTGCTCGACATTGACCTGCCGGATGGGTCGGGCCTCGACGCGTTGCGCGAGATTAAGAACCGGCAAGCGGACGCCGTCGTCATAATGATCACGGCCAACGTGCTTATCCAGAACACGATCTCTGCCTTGCGCGGAGGCGCGTATGATTTCGTCGGAAAGCCCCTCAACCTCGAAGAGCTGCGCGTCACGATCCGCAACGGCATCGAGGCGAGCCGTCTCCGTCGCGAGGTCATGCAGGTCAGGCGCGAGCGAGCGCGCCAGTTCAGCTTTGAACAGATCATCGGGGAGTCGCCCGCTATCAAGCGCATGCTCTCGCTCGCGCGCAAAGTGGCCGAGTCCGAGGCATCGAGCGTGCTCTTGCAGGGCGAGTCGGGCACGGGCAAAGACCTCGTGGCGAAGGCCATCCATTACGCATCGCGCCGCTCGGAGTCTCCCTTCGTCGCCATCAACTGCGCGGCCATCCCTTCGACGCTCATCGAATCCGAATTGTTCGGCTACGAGAAGGGCGCGTTCACCGACGCGAAGGCGCGCAAGGAAGGACTGTTCGAGCAGGCAGAGGGCGGCACGCTCTTTCTCGACGAGATCGGGGAGCTTGAACTGGGCCTTCAGGCTAAGCTTTTGCGCGTGCTGGAAGAGGGCGCGTTCCGAAGGGTCGGCGGACTCAAAGACATTCCGCTCGACGTGCGCGTGGTCGCCGCGTCGAACCGCGACCTCAAGACGGAGGGAGAGGCCGCGCGCTTCCGCGTTGACCTGTATTACCGCCTGTCTGTTATTCAAATAGACATCCCGCCTTTGCGCGAGCGCGGCGACGACACGCTGCTTCTGGCCGAGCATTACATCAACACCTTCGGCGAGCGTCTGCGGCTCAAGAAAAAAATCCGCGGCCTCTCGCCCGAAGTGCGCGAGATATTCTTGAGCTACGCATGGCCCGGCAACGTGCGCGAGCTTCGCAACGTGATCGAGCGCGCCCTCATCCTCGAAGATGAAGACCTCGTTACGACCGAGTACCTGCCGCGCGACCTGACGGGGCGGGCTGAGTTCGCGGCCTCTCCCGCATCTGAAGGCGGGGCGGGACACCTCTTCGTGCTTCCGCACGAAGGCGTCCCGCTCGAAGATGTGGAAAGCTCGCTCGTGCGGCAGGCCGTCGAGCGTAGCGGCGGCAACCAGACTCGTGCCGCCGTGCTTTTGCGAATCTCGCGCGACCAGTTGCGCTACCGCCTCAAGAAACTCGAAAGCGCGGCCACCGCGGAGGACGACGCCGCGGGGGCGGCATCCTGAAAGTTTTAAGCACGCGATGAGCGAAAGCACACTGCATGAGAACTCCGTAGTCCGGGAGCGCAGCTTCGACACCGAGGAGGCGCTCAGGCGCTCGCTCAAGGAGCTGGCCGACCTGAAGTTCGCCCTTGACGAGTCGGCCATCGTCGCCATCACAGACCAGCGCGGCGTCATCAACTACGTCAATGACAAGTTCTGCCAGATATCGAAATACTCGCGCGAGGAATTGCTCGGCCAGGATCACCGCATCATCAACTCGGCCTTCCACCCGAAGGAGTTCATACGGGAGCTTTGGACGACCATAGCCTCTGGTCGCGTGTGGCGCGGTGAGATTCGCAACCTCGCGAAGGACGGCTCGATCTACTGGGTGGACACGACCATCGTCCCGTTCCTCAACGCCGAGGGCAAACCCTACCAGTACGTCGCCATACGCTACGACATCACAGAGCGCAAGCGCGCCGAGGAGCGCATCCGCGAGCAGGCCGCGCTCTTAGACAAAGCGCAGGACGCCATCGTGCTGCGCGACGCGGTCAACAACAAAATCCTCTTCTGGAACAGAGGCGCCGAGAACATCTACGGCTGGACGGCTGAAGAGGCCGTGGGCCGCACCGCGCGCGAGTTGAAACTGCTGAGCGAGCTGAACGAGGCGCAGTTCGAGCAGGGCCGTCATGCCGTCATGGAGAAGGGCGAGTGGACGGGCGAGCTGCGCCAGCACACGAAGGGCGGCGCGGAGATCAGGGTCGAGAGCCGCTGGACGCTTCTGCGCGACCACAACGGCGAGCCGAAATCCATCCTCGTCATCAACACCGACGTAACGGAGCGCAAAAAAGTCGAGGCGCAGTTACTGCGCGCGCAGCGCATGGAGTCAATCGGCACGCTCGCCGGCGGCATCGCGCACGACCTCAACAACGTACTCTCCCCCATCCTGATGGCCGTGCAGATGCTCCAGATGAAGACGGACGACCCCGGCGTCCTCCAGTGGCTTGAGATGCTTCAGGCCAACGCCGAGCGAGGCGCGGACATGGTCAAGCAGGTTCTTTCGTTCGCGCGCGGCGTAGAGGGCGAGCGCGTCGCCTTGCAGCCGAAGCACCTCGTCAAGGAAGTGATCAAGATTCTGAAGGACACGCTGCCGAAATCAATCGAGATCAAGTTCGACGTTGCGCCAGACCTCTGGACGATCTCGGCGGACGCGACGCAGGTTCATCAGGTCTTGATGAACCTCTGCGTCAACGCGCGCGACGCGATGCCGCGCGGCGGCGAGCTGACCGTTCGAGCCGAGAACGTCACGCTCGACGAGAATTTCGCGCGCATGCACCTCGAGGCCGAGCCGGGCCGCTTCGTCATGATCTCGGTGGCGGACACGGGCGAGGGGATGCCGCCCGAAATCCTCGCGCGCGTCTTCGAGCCTTTCTTTACGACCAAAGAGGTCGGCAAGGGCACGGGCCTCGGACTCTCGACGGCGCTCACGATCATCCGCAGCCACGGCGGCTTCATCAACGTCTACAGCGAGCCGCACAAGGGCACGCGCTTTTCGGTCTACCTGCCGGCCATCGAGGCGACCGCCGCGCGCGCCGAGCGCAAGCGGCTCGACCTGCCCGAAGGGCGCGGCGAGCTGATCCTCGTCGTTGACGACGAAGAGGCCATACGCCAGATAACGAAGGGCACGCTCGAAACCTTCAACTACCGCGTGCTGACCGCCGCCGACGGCACGGAGGCCGTGGCGATCTACGCGCAGAACCGGGATGAAGTCGCCGCCGTCATCACCGATATGATGATGCCCTTCATGGACGGCCCCGCGACCATCCGCGCGCTCCACAAGATGAATCCGCGGGTGCGCGTCATCGCCGCAAGCGGGCTGGGCGCGGGCGACAAGGCCGCCGAGGCCGCCGCCGCGGGCGCGCACATCTTCCTGCCGAAGCCCTACACGGCTGAGAGACTTTTGAAAGCGCTCGCCGAACTCCTGAACAACTCGGAAGCGAAATAACCCCGCCGCCGAGGTCTGCGTAATTGTCCGCGACCCCGCGTAAAACTACCCACGCCGCGCCGACAGCTCAGGCGAATTTACCCGAAAGTCACGGCGAATGATGGTTGGCACGGCCTGTGCAGTTACTTGGGCCAGAGTCCTGCCCGCCGCGCCCGCGCCGCGCGGCCAATGAGCATCGGACAGGTGCCAAAGCCGGGCGCGCGGGCGGGCAGGGTTCCGGCGCTTGCTTCTGATTAAGGACACACGGTTACGACGGAGGGGAGAGCGATGAAAATTATTCTGGCGATTGACGGCTCGCCGTGCAGCGACACCGCCGTGGGCGAGGTCGCGCGAATGCCTTTGCCCGCCGACACGCAGGTCTTGATCGTGCGATGCAAAGAAAATCAAGAGACTAGAGACTAGAGGCTAGTTAAAACGGCTCCTGCTTTACTAGCCTCTAGCCTCTCTGGAGTTGTAATGGCAAATGTTCTCATTCTCGGCGGCGGATTCGGCGGCGTGGTCGCGGCGGAGCGCTTGGCGAAGACGCTCGCGCCGGAGCATCAGATCACGCTCGTCTCGCGCAGCAGCCGCTTCGTCTTCCACCCTGCGCTCGTGCGCCTTGCCTTCGGCAAGTGCGAGGTGGAAGACATCTCATACGACCTGCGCGAAGCGATGCTCGACCGACGCGTCCGCTTCATCGAGGCGACCGCCGCGCGCGTTAACCCATTTGAGAGCGAGGTGACGCTCACGGGCGGCGACATCGTCGGCGACATCAAGTATGACTATCTCATCTACGCCTTAGGCCGCAGGCTCGCAACCGAACAGGTGCGGGGCTTCTTCGAGCACGCGCACCACCTTCTGGGCGTCGGCGCGGCACAGAAGTTCGGCGAGGCCGCGCGCCAGTTTCGCGTCGGCCATGCGGTCATCGGCTCGTGCCCCGGCTCGCGGCTCGAAGTGCCCGTCTACGAGACGGCCTTTGCTCTCGCCCGTCAGCTTGAAGAGCGCGGCGACGCGGCGCGCATCACCATCGTCAGCCCCGAATATCCGAGCGAGCATCCCGGCGGCGCAGACCTCGCGCGCGCCCTTCGGCCCGCGCTCGCTGCTCATCACATCGAACATCTCGCGGATTTCCCCATCGCCGAAGTCACGGCGGAGGCGGTCGTCTCCGGCGACGGGCGCGAGGTCGAGTACGACCTTTTGATGCTCGTCCCGCCGTTCGAGGGGGCGAGCGCGCTCGCCTCGACGGGTCTCACGGACGAAGGGGGCTACGTCCGCGTTGACCACACAATGCGCGTGCTGGGCGCGGAGAGGAT
>DASQLL010000029.1:0-7500 GCA_035630035.1 Pyrinomonadaceae bacterium
AGCGGAGTCTGTACCACGGAAACTCTTTGCGCTCGGCTTCGATGAGGTCGGCGTAGGGGAGCTTGAGAGGGATGCTGACCGCGCTCGCGCCGCGCGCGACTTGCTGCTCGGCGGAGGCTTCGGCGCGCACCTTGTCTTTCGGGTCGAGAAGCTCGACGCTGACGCGCGCGTTGAAAGAGCGGCCTGTGCGGTTGTCGAGTTTGAGAGTGACGACAGACTGCTTGTCGCCGAGCGCGAGGCGTATGCGCGATTCGTCCAGCCTGAGCGACTGGCTCGCGCTCGAAAGATGTGCGGCGAAAAGGCAGACCGAGAGGCCCAGAAGGACGAGGACTGACCTTCGTACCATCACGTGTTCCCTCCTAAAAATTGTGAACGTGTGATGCTCGCAGGTTGCCCGCCGGTTGGAGAGGGTGGGGAAGAAAAATTATAGGAGGCAGGGGCAGACGGCAGGAGGCAGGAGGCAGGAGCAGGAAGCAGACGAGAAAGCTCGGATTCGAGATTCGAGATTTCAAAGCTAAATCTCTTAACCTGCCTCCTGCCCCTGCCTCCTGCCTCCTGCCTTTAATCTGCCTCCTGCTCCTGCTTCCTGCCTCCTGCTTCGAGTCCGGGCACGAGAAGAAGCTTGCCGCCGGTCATCTCGTGCGCGTACTGCTTGATGCCTTCCGCCGCGCGCTCAAGCGGCAGGCGCTCGCGAATCTCTGTCTTCAGCTCGTTGCCGAGTAGCTTCTGAACATTTCCAGACGCGCGAAACTTCCCGAGCGCGCCCTGCGTGCGTATCCAGTCCGAGAGCCAGAAGCCGCGCACGCTCTTGCGCTCGAAGATGAGCGAGCGCGGGTCAACGAGGCAGCCTCCGAGCGAGAGCGCGCCGTAGACGATTGCCGTCGCGCCCGAAGGCATCGCGCGCAGCACGCGCCCCGTCAACTCGCCCGCCACCGCGTCAAGCAGAACGGTCGCGCGCAGGCGCTTGCACATCTCGCGCAGACGCTCGTCGAAATCTTCGTCGCTGCTGTTGAGGACATTGGCCGCGCCTTCGCTCCTGAGTAGCTCGACCTGCTCGGCGCGTCGAACGACGTTGACGGATTGCACGCCGCGCGAGGTCGCGAGCCGGACTATCATGCGACCGAGCGCGCTCGCCGCCGCCGTCTGCACGATTGCCTCGGCGCGCGCCTCTTTCGCCATCCCCACGAGCGCCCACGCCGTGAAAGGGTTGACGATCATCGTGGACGCCTGCTCGATGTCGGTCGCCCGGCGTAGCGGGATGCAGTGCGAGGCGTCCGCAAGCATGAACTCGGCCCACGTCCCGTCGCCGCTCGTCGGCGCGGCGCACGCAACGCGCTTGCCCACGAGGTAGCGCGGCCACACGCCGCCGCCCGCCGCGACGACCTCGCCGCTACACTCGAAGCCGGGCACAACCGGCAACCGTTTCTTTATGCCGTACATCCCGCGCAGGAACATAAGGTCTGAAGGGTTGACGGGCGAGGCCGCGACGCGCACGAGCGCCTGCCCCTTGCCGGGTCGCGGCACCGGCTTCTCGACGAGCGCGAGCGAGTCCGCGCCGCCTTCGTAAGATCGCAGCTCAAGCGCGCGCATGGTTTCGGGAATAGGTCTCACGCTTTCTCCTTCGCGGCAAGGAACGACGCCTGCGCCGCCTTCTGCAATTCGTTTTTGTGCTCAAGTATGTATGCGATGAAGGCGCGCGTCGGCGAGGGCTGGAAGCGTCCGAGCGCGAGCATCGCGACCGAGCGCGTCAGGCTGTGCCCGGCGATTCGCAGGCAGGCGAGCTTTCGCGCCGCGGTCTCTTCGCGCACGGCCCACGAAGGCATGAGCGAGACGCCGAGGCCGTGCTCGACCATGAGCTTGATGAAGTATGTGTCGTTGGATTCGAGCGCGAGGGCGGGGTTGAGGTCAACGCGCTTGAAGAATGCGTCGGTCGAGCGGCGAATGGACGCGCCCTGCTCGAAGAGTATGAAGCGCTCGCGTTTGATGTCGCCCACGGCGACTTCGCTCGCGCCCGCGAGACGATGCCTGCGGCCCACCACTAGCACAAGCTCGTCCTCGAACAGCTCCGTCACCTGTAGCGCGGGCGAGTAGAGGGGCATCGAGGCGAAGCCCACGTCCGACGCGCCGTTGAGGATGTCTGTCACGGTCTGCTCGGTGCTGACGGTCGTGCGGAATGAAAGCTCGATGCCTTCGTGCTCGCGCATGAACGACTCGAAGAGGTCTGCGAACAGATGCACGAAGGCCTGCGTCGCAGCAGCCGCGCGCACGCGCCCGCGAGGCTCGTGATCGTTTCCGCGCAGCGCGTCGCGCAGCGCGTCGGCCTCTTCGATGATGCGCTCGGTGAATTCGAGCGCGAGCTTTCCGGCGTCCGAGAGCGAGACGCCGCGCTTGGCGCGTATGAACAGAGGCTCGCCCAACTCGACTTCGAGAGCCTTGATCTGATGGCTCACGGCGGATTGAGTCAGGTTAAGTTTCTGTGACGCGCGCGTGAAACTCAAGGTCTCCGCGACCGCGCGGAAAGTCCGCAACTGGGATAACTCCATAGTTTAGGTCTCTTTCGCGAAAGTGTGGATGAATATAGTTAATAAGACGGATGAAAACAATGAGTTAGACACGGGGACAAACTCGTGCCTATCATTTCAGTCTAAAAAGAGGCGAACTGATAGAAAGTTTTTTACAGGCTCGCGGCAGTTGTGGCCGCGATTGAAAAAGGAGAGTTAAGAATGATTCCGTTCAAGTTGGATTACGTCATCGAGAAAACGCTTCACGAGCAGACTTGCGAGGAGCAGAAGTTTATTCGCGAGCTTGCGGGAGTGAGGCTTTCGCCTTCGGAGGCGCGCGCCGAGTGGCCGCGCGTGCTTGAGCACAAGTGGTTCGTCAGCGAGCGTCTGGGCCGCGACACGGGCCTGCGCGTCGCCGCGATTGACTACTTCGAGAACGTGCGGCTGCCGCGCCACAAGCGCATGGGGCAGAAGTCGCAGACCGCTTGGCTGCGCCGCGCGACGCAGACGCACAGCGTCGTAGCCTAAACAGATTAGACCGAAGAAAGCCACAACGAGTCTCAGTCGCACACGGCGACTGAGACTCGTTGTGGCTTTCTTCGTCCGGCTCAAGGGCACGCTTGCGTCGGCATTTAGAGAGCATTCGGCCTTCGTCAATTCTTCATCGCCGCGCCCTTTGCCGTCGCTACGGCAGAGTGTAATATAGCCCGCAAGGTTTCGAGCGCGGGCTGTTCAAGTGGCCTCATGAAAAGGGAAGTAAATTTGGAGAAACGAGATTTAGCATGAAAGATCACAACGACTTTTTCGACGACATGATTGACGTTGACGACGACGTAGACCCCGAAGTCGCGGAGTTTCTGGAAGAGGCAGAAGATTACGACGACGAAGAAGAGGACGAAGAGGATGACGCGACGGTCGTCCGCACGGCGGTGCTTCTGAAGAACGACATGCTCGCGCTGCTCTCGCTGAAGGCGGGCGACGCCGGCGGCCAGATCGTTCGCTTCGACCCGCGCGAGCAGATGCCCTCGCTGCAACGCTACGAGACCGAATCGGAAGCCCTCAAGTGGTACACGCGCAGCCTCGCCACGAGCCGCAAAAACGGCTGGGCCGTGGTCTACGACGGCGAGCCGATGATTGGATAGATAAAGCAGGGGTTAGAGGCTAGAGGTTAGAGGTTGGTAAGAACGGCTTTCTTCTAACCTCTAACCTCTAACCTCTAACCTCTACTCCCATGAACAACTCCCCCGACACGAGACCGAACGTCGCCGCCGCACTGGCGGCGTTTATTTTTGTGGCCGTGTTGGCGTGGATGAGCATCGCGCTCGTACAGCCGCCGCGCGCCGTGCCGGAGAGCGCGCCCGTGGGCGAGTTCTCTTCGGGGCGCGCGATGCGGCACGTGCGCGCAATCGCCGAGAGGCCGCACCCGACAGGCTCGGAAGAGATCGAGCGCGTGCGCCAGTACATCATCGGCGAGTTGGGCGCGCTCGGTGTGAGCGCGGAGGTGCAGACCGCCGTGGTCGTGCCGCGTCAGGCTGGAGACGGAAGGCACGTCACGGCGGCGCGCGTTCGGAACATCGTCGCGCGCGTGCAGGGGACGGCAAACAGCAGGGCGCTCATGCTCGCAGCGCACTACGACTCCGTGCCGACGGGGCCGGGCGCGTCGGACGACGCGGCGGGCGTGGCGACGCTGCTCGAAACTCTTCGCGCTTTGAAGACGGGCGCGCAGCTCAGGAACGACCTCATCATTCTCATCACCGATGCCGAAGAGCTTGGACTCATAGGCGCGCGCGGCTTCGCGGAAGAGCATCCGTGGATGAAGGACGTGGGCCTCGTCCTCAACTTCGAGGCGCGCGGCGCGGGCGGCCCGTCCTTCATGTTCGAGACGAGCGACGGGAACGGTGCGCTCATACGCGAGCTGGCCGACGCCGCGCCGCACACGGTCGCAAACTCGCTCATGTACGCTGTCTACAAGCGCCTGCCGAACGACACGGACATGACCGTCTTCAAACGCGCGGGCGCGGCGGGACTGAACTTCGCATACGCCGACCGCATCACGAGCTATCACACCGCGCTCGACAACGCGGACGAACTCGACGAGCGCAGCCTGCAACACCACGGCTCCTACGCGCTCGCGCTCTCGCGCCGCTTCGGCGGACGCGACCTCGGCGATTTGCGCTCGCGCGACGCCGTATACTTCAACGCGCTCGGCCCAGTCTTCGTCCGATACTCCGAAGCGTGGATCGTCCCGCTCACCGCGCTTGTCAGCATCTTCTTCGTCGCCGTCGTTTTGTGGGGCTTGAGAAAGAAGCTTTTGACAATCGGAGGCATGGCGGCGGGCATGCTCGCCTTTCCTCTCGCCGCCGGACTCGCAGCCGCAATCGTGACAGGCGTGTGGCGCGTCGCGCGCGCATTGCACGCGGGCCTTGCATCACTCCCGTGGCAGAGACCTTACGACATCTGGCCCTACGTGCTAGGCTTCGTGTTTTTGACAATCGCCGTGCTCGCGGGCCTGTACGCGTTTCTGTTTCGGAAGACGGGCGCGGCGAATCTCACAGCGGGCGCGCTTTTTTGGTGGCTCGCGCTGCTAATCTTTTCGACCGTCGCGCTGCCGCTCGGCGCATACCTGTACGCGTGGCCTTTGCTCTTCGCGCTCGCGGGCCTCGCGTTCGCGTTCGCGTCGGGCGAGAGTAATTTCGTGTCGGCGAAGTCGTTGGGCGTGGTTGCGCTGTGCGCCGCGCCGGGCGTCGTGCTTGTCGCGCCGCTCATATACATGTTCTTCCTTATGCTCGGCCTCGAACTCGGCGGCGCATTTATGTTCCTCGTCGCGATGGCCGCGGGCCTGCTCGTCCCGTGCCTGCGCGCGCTGACTTCGCGCAGAAGTTGGCTTGCGCCCGCGGTCGCCGCGTGTATCGCCGTGTGCTTCGTCGTCGCGGGAATTGCGCGCGCGGGTTTTGACGCGCGGCATCGAAAGACCGACAGCGTCTTTTATTTTCTCGACGCCGACGCGGGCCGAGCGCGCTGGATGAGCACGGACGCCGCGCCCGACGAATGGACTTCGCAGTTCATCGCGCCCGACGTTTTGCGGAAGGGAAGCGCCGCCGAAGTCTTCCCGTGGCTTCGGCTGCCGAGCATTGAGGCTGACGCGCCCGCCGTCGCGCTGCCCGCGCCCGGCGTTGAAATCCTCGAAGACCGCGCGGACAAAGATGCGCGGACGCTTCGACTTCGCATCACATCGCCGAGGCGCGCGCCGATGCTCGTCTTCTACACGGGGACTGAATCGGACGTGCGCCGCGCGACGCTCGACGGCAAGGTACTGCTCGACGTAGGGACGGAAACGAGCACGGATGCGAAGCCGGGCGTGGAGGCGGGGGCAACGGCAGGCGCGGCGGCAAACGTCGGTGCGGGCGGCGGCCTGCGCGTCTCGTTCGCCGCGCCGCCGCCGCAAGGGATCGAACTCTTAATTGAGACACGCGCCTCCGCGATCTTCCGTCTAGTCGTCCAAGACCTCTCGTTCGGTCTGCCGGAAGTGGCGGGGCAAACATTTCGACCGCGCCCCGCACACACGATGCCCGCGCCTGCCTTCCGCACGAGCGACACAACGATAGTCAGGAAAAGTTTCGCGCTTGCGCCGCGAAAGGAGTGAGACGATGAAAGCGATTCGAGTTCACGAGTTCGGAGGGCCGGAGGTCTTGCGCCTCGAAGAAGTGCTTGACCCGCATCCCGCCGCCGGTCAAGTCCTCGTACGCACGCGCGCCGCGGGCGTCAATCCCGTGGACACGTACATACGCGCGGGCGCGCACGCAGTCAAGCCGAAGCTACCTTTCACGCCGGGACTCGACGCGGCGGGGGTGGTCGAGGCGGTCGGCGAGGGCGTGACGCGCGTGCGCGTGGGCGACAGGGTGTACACGGGTGGCAGCTTGAGCGGGGCTTACGCGGAGCTTGCGCTCTGCGGCGAGGCGCAGGCTCACAGCCTGCCGGAGCGCGTCTCGTTCGCTCAAGGCGCGGGCGTGTTCACGCCATACGCGACCGCGTATCGCGCGCTCTTCCTACGCGCGCGCGGCGTGCCGGGCGAGACCGTTCTGGTTCACGGCGCGAGCGGCGGCGTCGGCACGGCTGCGGTGCAGATTGCGCGCGCCGCGGGCTTTCGCGTCATAGGCACGGGCGGCAGCGAAGAGGGACGCAAGCTCGTCGCCGAACAGGGGGCGCATCAAGTGCTAGACCACCACGCGCCCGGCTACCTCGAACAGTTGACGAAGCTGACGGGCGGGCGCGGCCCCGACGTGATTCTCGAAATGCTCGCCAACGTCAATCTCAACAAAGACCTCGGCGTCGTCGCGAAGGGCGGGCGCGTCGTCGTCATAGGCTCGCGCGGCGCAATCGAGATAAACCCACGCCTCGCGATGACGCGCGACGCGACAGTCCTCGGCATGTCGCTCTTCAACGCATCGCCACAGGAGCTTGCGAGCATTCACGCGGGCTTGATCGCCGGACTCGAAGCGGGAACTCTCCGCCCCGTCGTCGGGCGCGAGCTGCCGCTCGCGGAGGCCGCGCGCGCGCACGAAGAGGTCTTGAAGCCGGGCGCGCACGGCAAGATCGTTTTGATTCCGTGAGCGGTGTTTGGGTGAATACGGGTCAGCACACGAGGCGGAAACGCGAGCGTGAGCGAGCGTGTCATTAACGACGAGACACGCTCGCTCACGCTCGCGTTTCCGCCTCGTAGCACGTCTAGAGCGGTTTGCTGTTGAGTTTACCAACGACCGTTTAGAGGCGGGCATTGCCCGCCTCTAAACGATTGGTAAACTGATATGGAAACCGCTCTAATCCGCAATCGTCACCCTCAAGTGCCGCAGTAAACGGCACTGACGAAGCCGGCCTCAACGGCCACTTTTGTAAAAAGCCTGTAAAAGCATTTGCGCGGATAGAGACGCGCGCCCGCGTTCCGTTGTATCGTATCGGGCGGAAATTTTTTTGCGCGTTCGGTCGGACTCGGAAGTATGCG
>DASQLL010000030.1:0-4124 GCA_035630035.1 Pyrinomonadaceae bacterium
CGAGTATGAGCGCGAGCACGCCGACCGAAGAGATCGAAAGCACGAACAGTAGGCCGATGTTGACGTCTGTGATCACGCCCCAGTTCGGCGCGAAAGGGATGACGGCGAACGTGATGAACGTTGAGGCGACCGCGATGTAAGGCGCGAAGCGGAAGATGTACGGGTCGGCCTTCTCCGGCATCAGGTCTTCTTTCGTCAGGAGCTTGACGGCGTCGGCGATGGGCTGCAAAAGTCCCCACTTCCCGACGCGCATCGGCCCCAGACGCGCCTGCATGAACGCGGAAATCTTCCGCTCCAGATAGCTCGCGTACAAAGCCCACACCGCGATCAACGTGATGACGAGGCCGATCTGTATGAACGGCCACACGACGAAGTTCACCGTCTCCGCGCTGAAGAACTTCAGCAGGAACTCGTCAATCAAATTCGGTGGAGCGAACAGTGCAAACATGCTCATATTGAATTTGTCCGGCTATGCCTGCTTACTTTCGAGCGTCTCAATCCTTCCTCTCTGCTCCCGCTGTTCGATTCGCAATTCCGTATAGTCTTCCTGCACGATCTCAAACTTATGGTGCAGGCGGCGTATGTCCGAGCTTAGGTCGTCGAACTTTGCTCGCACTACCATCTCAAAATGGTCGAACCGTTTCTCAAAGCCGTCCAAGCGAGTCTCTACACTGTCCAGACGGGACTTCAATTCATCAAACTGTTTTTTGGTCTCGGCGCGGAACTCGCCTATGTCGCGGCTCATCGCGCTGAGGTAGTTGAGGATTTCGGTGAGGCGGTCTGTGCTCATCTGTTTTCTCCTTCTTTCAAAGTTAATTCAAACTTCAATCTCGAAAGTGCAGCCGCGCGTCGTCTTCAAATCAACAAGCTCCCAGTCGTCTTCGAGCGTTCCCTTGCGGTCAACGACGAGGTAGGAGTACCACTCGCCGACGGCGAAGGGCGGCGTGTGCCAAGTGCCTCGGAAGTACGCGTAAGGCAGACGGCCTTCGACGAGGAATGCGACGACGCTTTCAACGTCGGGCGCGTCCTGCCCGTTCGGCGGCGCGACGCAGATGATCGCCTGCGACGCGGCGAGCGGCGAGAAGACCTGCATCGTGTGGCGATGCCGCGCCATGAACTCGAACGCGAAGGGCCGCGGGTCTGCGGTCGCGCCCGTGATGCTCGGCACGCCCATGCCTATGTCAACGTCAATCGAGCCGCGACGGTCGAGCAGGATGCCGTAAGGCGCGAACGCCTCGCTCGTCATTTTCTGCACGCTCAACCGGACGACGTTCATGATTTAGTAAATGGTGAATAGTAAATCGTAAATGGTTTGCTTCTTCGCCGTGCTGACGTTTCGCCGTTCAAGTTGTGAAACTCTCAACCACTATTCACCATTTACGATTTACTATTCACTAGCGATCAATCTCTCCCAAAACAATATCGAGCGTGCCGATGATCGCGACCACGTCGGCGACGAGGTGGCCGATGCACATCTGCCGCAGCGCCTGCAAATTGATGAGACAAGGGGGACGCACGCGCACGCGGTACGGGCGGCTCGTGCCGTCCGAGACGACGTAGCAGCCGATCTCGCCCTTCGGCCCTTCAATCGAATGGTAGTAGTCGCCCACGGGCGGCTTGATGACCTTCGGGATTTTAGCGTTGACGGGGCCGTCCGGCATCTGATTGAGAGCCTGCTGCACGATGCGTCGCGACTGTCGCATCTCTTCGAGACGGACGAGGTATCGGTCGTATGTGTCGCCGTTCTCACCGACGGGCACGTCGAAATCCATGTCGCCGTAGGCCGCGTAAGGCCGCGACTTTCGTATGTCCCAAGAGACGCCTGAGCCTCGGAGCGCGGGGCCTGACAGCCCGATTGCAATCGCGTCCTTCGCGGAGATGATGCCGACTCCCACGGTGCGTCCGAGCCAGATGCGGTTCTCCGAGAGCATCGTCTCGTACTCCGCGAGGCGGTGCGGGAAGTTGTCAACGAAGCGCTGCACGTCTCCGCTGAACTCTTCGTAGGTGTCGTTCGGCATTCCGCCGATGCGCCACGCGTGGCACGTGAGGCGCGCGCCGAACTGCTGCTCGAAAATCTTCAAAATCTCTTCGCGCTCGCGCAAGGCCCAGAGCAGGACTGTGAACGCGCCTATGTCGAGCGCGTGAGTGGCGAGCCAGAGAAGGTGCGAGGCGATGCGGTTAAGCTCGGTCAGTATCGTTCTGATGTAGTGCGCGCGCGGCGGGACTTCGAGCGAGAGCATTTGCTCTATGGTCTCGACCCACACGAGGCCGTTCGAGACGGCGGCGATGTAGTCGAGCCTGTCCCAGTAGGGCGCGATCATCGGGTACAGACGGTTCTCTGCGATCTTCTCCATGCCGCGATGCAGGAAGCCTATGTCGCAGTCGAGATCAATCACGGTCTCGCCGTCGAGCCGCAGGATGACGCGCAAAACGCCGTGCGTCGAGGGGTGCTGCGGCCCCATGTTCAAGATCATCTCGGGGTTGTCGAGAAGCGTCTCTTTCGTCGTGGCTACTTCTATCTGATGCATAGAGCTAAATGATGAATGCGGAATGATGAGTGATGAATGATGACAAGGTCGCTGTTTTTAATTCATCATTCATCATTCCGCGTTCATCGTTTCCTTTTTGTATGCTCCCGTGACGCTGCTCACTTCAAGCACGAGCGCGATGTCGGAGACTTCGCCGCGCTTACGTTTGCCGATAAGGTCGTAGACGATTGCGGAGGCCGCGCTGTCGCGGTTCCAGAGGTTGCGCGGACTCATGCGCTGGCCCAACTGGAAGCCCGCGGCCTCGGCGGCAGCCGGGCTGTCGAAGACCTTCACGTCGAGTTTGGCGGCGAGGTCTTTCGGGTGCATCTCGTTACTTGTGCTCCTTCGGCAGCGGGTCGCGGCTGTCGCGGAACAGCTCGCGTATGCGCCGCTCGTCGGGCGTCTGTAAGATTTCGAGGCCGTATGCGCGTCGCTGCTCTAGTTGCTCGCGCTGGACTTCGGTGAACTCCGTCAGGTTGCGCGCCGTCCACTCGTTCTCCATGAACTCAAGCGGATAGTCTTTGCGTAAGGGGTGGCCGTCCCAGTCGAGCGGCAGCAGCAGTCGGCGCATGTCCGGGTGATTTTTGAAATGCACGCCGAACAGATCGTAGACCTCGCGCTCCATCCAGTTTGCCGTGGGCCAGACGCCGACGACGCTGTCAATGCCTTCCGTCTCGCCAGCGTCGGCCTTCAGACGCACGCGCTCGTTTCGCGGTATCGAGTAGAGATTGTAGACGACCTCGAAGGGCGCTTCGTCGCGTTCGGGCCAGTGGACGCAGGTCAGGTCGCTCAGGTAGTTGAAAGGCGTCTCCGCGTCGTCGCGAAGCGCGAGGCATGCGGCGACGATTGAATCGCTTTTGACGTGAATCGAGAGCTGGCCGAGGAATGTGAACGCGCCCTTGACGGCTTCGTCGCCCAAACGCCTGCGGAGACGTTTGACGAGCGGGTGATCCGAAGCGTCGGCGGGCTTCGGCCCTTCGTCTTTCTTCTTGACGGGAGCTTTAGGCGCACCCGCGCTGCTCGCGCCCGCGGCGGCTGGCGTCGCAGGGGTCTTCGCCGCGCCGGGCGTCGCGGCTGGAGCTTTCGACGCGGCGACCTCCTTCAAAGCGGCGGCGCGCGCCTTCGCCTCTGCGATCTTCGCGGCGCGCTCAAGGTCTGCCTGCGAAGGACTCTTCGTAGGGTCGCCGACCTCAGGAGACTTGCCGCCGGGAACTGCCGCCGTTGGACTCGACGCTTCAACGCCTTCGGCCTGCGCGGCTGCGGCGGCGGCCTCCTTCTTCGCCTTCGCTTCGGCGATGGTTCTTTCGAGTCGCGCTTTCTTCTCTTCGGGAGTCTCGTTTGACGGCGCGGCGGCTGGCTTAGGCTTCGAGGGCGGCGCGGCGGGCGTCTGCTTTGTGTCGGTCGAAGCGGCGGGGACGGTCGTGCCCGAAGTTGAGCTGCCCGAAGGCGCTTTGCCCGTGAGCGCGGCCTGACTTTCGGGCGTCGGAGGCGGGCCGTCGGGTGTGGGCAGCGCGCCCGCGTTGCTCGCGGCTTCGGGCGAGCCGGCGGCTTTGTCGTCTCTCTCCGACGGAGCAGTCTCCGCCGAGCGGCTTTTAT
>DASQLL010000031.1:0-4313 GCA_035630035.1 Pyrinomonadaceae bacterium
CTTATTTGTCCTATACTCAACTGAAAAACAATATAGGGTTTCAAAGCATGCGGTACGGAATGCTGACACATCCGACCGGCTTAGAACTTCACCTTCTTCACGTCGGCGGGTTTCGTGAACAGCGAGTCGGGGACTGTTTGATTGAACTCGACCTCGTCGTAGTTTACGCGGCTCGACTGCACGCCCGCGCGGTAGTGATCAATGATGAAGGGCGCGCGCACCGCGCCGACCGTGATGAACTGCGCGTAGCGGTCTTCCTCCTCGACCATCTCGCCCTCGGCGTTCAGCTTCTTGTACTTCACCTTCGCGGGCGTGCCTTCTTTGGCGTCGAACTCGAACTCGACAGCGAAGCCGTCCGGGTACGTGAGCCGCACGACCTCGTTGCGCCGTGCTAGTCCCGCCTCGCGCCGCCCCGCGTAAGTGAGGCTCGCGCCCTCGGCTCGCCACCAGCCGCGCAGGACGTTGTCGAGGCTCGTCCGAAGCGTGAGGCGAAAGTCTTGGGCCTGCTGCTCGGTTACGTCGAGCAACTTCTTCGACTTCAGGTCGGCCACCCAGCCGCTTTCGCCCACGTTGACCTGAATGCTCTTGACGCCCGCGCCGCTGAACTCCGTCCGCTCGCGGTCGGGGAAGACCATGTAGTCGTGGAAGTTGATCGGAATGCCCTGCACGCCGCCTTCGCGCATCTGCGTGAAGTAGCCGCGCGAGACTATCGTCTTCACATTGAGGTAAGCGCGCCCGCCGAGCGACTCGACCGCGCGCTCGATGACGGCGACGGCCTTCTCGTCCACCTTCGCGGCGGCCTTCGACGACTCGGACGGCGCGGGCGTCGCCGGTCTGCCGTCCTGCGCGGGCGCGGCGGTCGAGACGAAAAACAAGAGGAGCAATGCGAAACACGTGCGCGAGAGTTTCAGGGGCAGCGTCGTTCTCATGTTGAAACCTTATAAATGCTTGAGGGGAGGGAAATCAATAGTCGTGCGTCAAAAACTTCAGGTTGCAAACGAGAGGGCCTCAACAAATCGCGTTGAAGCCCTTCCGGTTGCAGGTGAATGAGCCTTGTCTTGTCTTATGCCTCCGCCGTGGCCGAAGTGCGGATTACGACCTCGCCGCTTTCGACATCCGCGACGAAACCGTCGGCGTCTTTCCACATCGCGGTGATCGGAAGCTTCACCTTCTCGTCAATGTGGCGCTTGAGGAATCGCGCGCCGTATGTCGGGCTGTAGCCCTTCTGCGTCAGAAGGTCGAGCGCGGCGGGCGTAACCTGACAGGTCTTGCCCTGCGCGGTCATCTGCCGGCAGAGTCTGTCCGTGTAGAGCTTGGCTATCTCGCGCACCTCATCCATCGTGAGCGGCGAGAAGACGACGATCTCGTCAATGCGGTTGCGGAACTCCGCGGAGAAGCGCGTCTCGGCGGCCTTCATCACGTCGCCCTTGATCGCCTTCACGTCGCCCAAAGTCTTCGTGCCGAAGCCGAAAGGCTTCTCGTACTTCTTGAAGTTCTCCGAGCCGAGGTTCGAGGTCATGATGATGATCGCGTCCGAGAGGTAAACCTTCTTGCCGCGCCCGTCCGTCAACCAGCCTTCGTCGAAGGCTTGCAGGAACAGGTTCATCAGCGTCGGCGAAGCCTTCTCGACCTCATCCAACAGAAGCACCGTGTACGGGTTCTCGCGAAGCTGCTCGGTCAGAATGCCGCCGCGCTCCGAGCCGACGATGCCGCGCGGCATGCCTATCAGCTTCTCGATTCCTATCGAGCCTTCCTGATACTCACTCATGTCAATGCGAACCATCTTCTCTTCGTCGCCGAACATGAACTCCGCGACGGCCTTCGCAAGCTCGGTCTTGCCGACGCCCGTCGGGCCGAGGAAGAGAAGCACGCCGTCCGATTTGTAGTGATTGTCCTTGAGCGGCCCTTTGTTCAGGCGAAGGCGTTGCGCGACTGCGCGTATTGCGTCCTTCTGCCCGATTACGCGGCGGCTCAGCTCATCCTCCATCGTGATGAAGCGGTCGTTCGTGTCGCGGTAGATCATGTCGCGCGGGATGCGCGACTCCTGCGAGATGACATCAATGATGTGCTCAGGCCGCACGACCATCGTGTCCGGCTCGTTGATCTCGACCTTGACGGCGGCGGTGTCGAGCCAGCCGATTGCCTTGTCAGGCAGGTGCAGATTGCGTATGTACTTCGGGGCCATCTCAAGCGCAGTGTTGATTGCGTCGTCCGAGATGGTCACGGAGTAGTTGCGCTCAAGGCGCGGACGCAGGCCGAACAGAATCTCGCGCGTCTCTGCGAGCGAAGGCTCCGCGACTTTGACGAGACGGAAGCGTCGCGCCAGCGCCTCGTCCTCGCCGATGTACTCCTTGTACTCGGTGATGGTGGTCGCGCCGACGATTCGCATCTCGCCGCGCGCAAGCGCCGTCTTGAACATGTTGGCAGCATCCGAGGATGTGCCGAGCGCCGCGCCCGCACCGATGATTGTGTGCGCCTCGTCAATGAAGAGGATGAGGTTGTCGCGCTCTTTCACCTCGTCAATGATTCCCTTGATGCGCTCCTCAAACATGCCGCGCAGCATCGTGCCCGCGACGAGTCCGCCCATCTGCAACTGCACGACGTGAGTGCCGCGCAGGCGCGAAGGGACTTTCTCAGGCTCAAGCTCGATGAGACGCGCAAGGCCCTCGACCACGGCGGTCTTACCGACGCCCGGCTCGCCTACGAGCATGGGCGAGTTCGCGCGCTCGCGGTGGCAGAGGATTTCGATCATCTGCTGGATTTCCTGCTCGCGACCGATGGTGGGGGGGAGCTTGTCGGCGCGCGCAAGTCTGTTGAGAGAGACGCCGAAGTGCTTGAGGTACGGAGGAAGCTCGAACTTCTTCTTGTACTCTTCTTCCTGCTGCTCGCGCGTGCGGACGCGGACGCGCACCTGCTCGACTACCGATTCGGGATTCGCGCCCAAGTTTCGCAGCACGTGCATGAGCGCGCTGTTCTCGTCCTGCGAGAAGGCCATGAAGAGGTCTGTGGCCTCGATGGTCTTGCGCCCCTGCGCGCGCGCGCGCTCCATCGAGCGCTTGAACAGCTCGATGGTTTCGGGCGCGATGCGAACCCCCTTGTTGACGTTCTGATAGCGTGCATTCTCAAGTCGTTTTTCAATCAGCACCTTGACCGAGCGCGGGTCGAGCGCGAGGTCGCGCATCGTCGAGTTGAAGAGGTCGCCCTCCTCGGTCGCGATTGCGTTGAGAATGTGTTCCACGGCGATGTAATTCTGGTCACGGCGGCGAGAATCCTGAACCGCATGTTCGAGGACGCGCTGCCCGCTCTCCGCGAAACGGTCTTTATAAGTTCCTAAGTCAATCATTTCTTTCCCTTTTAACGAGCCGTGGCGGAAGTCAAAGCCGACCTTCCGCCACGATTCAAAAAAACGATGCAGTCAAAATCCATAACGACGGGCAGCGAGTCTGCGTTCGCGCGAACCGAAACATTTTCGCCAAACTTGCCCGGCGCTCGGTCTCAACTTAGATGCGAGGTGGGCAGTTCGAGATGCGCTCTTCGTCGCGCTTCCGAACACTCGAACTATAGCACACCGAGGGACTGCAATTGTCCTGCCATTTAAAAGCCGTAAACCGTAAACCGTGAACCGTGACAAGAAAGAACCGGCTTTCTCTTGTCACGGTTCACGGTTTACGGTTTACGGCTTTTAGTAGTCGTAATCTTCGCCTCCGCCCATCGGAGGCCCGGCGCCCTTCTTAGGTTCGGGCGCGTCGGTGACGGCTGCATCGGTCGTGAGCAGAAGTCCCGCGATTGACGCGGCGTTTTGCAGCGCCGTTCGCACGACCTTCGTCGGGTCAATTATCCCTGCGGCGACGAGGTCTTCAAACTTACCCGTCGCGGCGTTGAAGCCCTTCGCGCCCTTCGACTCCTCGACCTTGCCGATGACGATTGCGCCGTCCGTGCCCGCGTTCTCCGCGATGCGGCGCAAAGGCTCTTCCATCGCGCGCTTCAGCAGTCGCACGCCCGTGCGGACGTCGCCCTCCGCGTCAATTTTGTCGAGAGCCTTCGCAGCGCGCACGAGCGCGACGCCGCCGCCCGGAACTATCCCTTCCTGCGCCGCCGCGCGCGTCGCGTTGACGGCGTCCTCGACGCGCATCTTCTTCTCCTTCATCTCGGTCTCAGTCGCCGCGCCGACGCGCACGACCGCGACGCCGCCCGCGAGCTTCGCGAGACGCTCCTGCAACTTCTCTCGGTCATAGTCGCTCGTCGTCTCCTCGATCTGGTGACGAATCGTTGCGACGCGCCCCTCGATTGCTTTTCGCTCGCCCGCGCCTTCG
>DASQLL010000032.1:0-13256 GCA_035630035.1 Pyrinomonadaceae bacterium
GCCTGTCGCCGCGCACTAACACAGAGGGCGTTGCGGCGCTCCGTTTGCTCGTCGCGCCGCACGGCTACGAGGTGCGCGCGGTCGAGCTGCGCGGCTGTCTTCATCTGAAGTCCGGCAGCACGGCGATTGACGACGGGACGATACTAGCGAACCCTGATTGGATTGAAGCTGACGCCTTTCATGATTACGAGACGGTCGCCGTCCACACAACTGAGCCGTTGGCCGCGAACACTTTGCGTGTGGGCGCGGGCCTTTGCGTGGGTGCGGCCTTCCCTCGGACTGCCGAGATGCTCTCGCGTCGCGGCTACGACGTGCGCGCGGTTGACACGTCGGAGTTCGCGAAGGCGGAGGGCGGGCTGACGTGCATGAGCCTGTTGTTTAGTGAGTAGTAAGCAGGAGTAGGAGGCAGGGGCAGACGGCAGGAGGCAGACAGGAAATCTCGGATTTAAAATTTGAGATTTGAGATTTGAGATTCGACATTTCAAAACGAAAACTTTTTACCTGCCTCCTGCCCCTGCCGTCTGCCTCCTGCTCCTATCTCTTCTGAGTTATGCAGACACACTTCTGGAAACTCGCGCGGCGTGCGCTGCCATACGGCGAGCGCACGCTCGTCATGGGCATCTTGAACGTGACGCCGGACAGCTTCAGCGACGGCGGCGAGTTCTTCGACCGCGGTCGCGCCGTCGAGCGCGCCGAGGAGATGGTCGCGGAGGGCGCGGACATACTCGACGTGGGCGGCGAGTCAACACGTCCGGGCGGCGCGAGCGTCTCCGTGGATGAAGAGATTCGGCGCGTCGTGCCTGTCTTGAGTGCGCTCGCGGGGCGCGTCGCCGTTCCCGTCTCGGTTGACACGACGAAGGCTGCGGTTGCGCGCGCCGCGCTCGACGCAGGCGCGGAGATCGTCAACGACATTTCGGGCCTTCGCTTTGACCCCGCGCTCGCGGACGAAGTTGGGCGCGCGCGCGCGGGATTAGTCCTCATGCATTCTCGCGGGGAGCGCGAGACGCTGCACGCGCTGCCGCCCGTCGAAGAAATTTTTCGGGAAGTCGTAGAGTCGCTGCGCCTGAGCGTCGCAGAGGCCGAGCGGCGCGGCGTCGCGCGCGACTCGCTCGCAGTAGACCCCGGCATCGGCTTCGGCAAGAGTCAGGAGCAGAACGTCGAGCTTGTGGCCCGCCTCGATGTGCTCGCGCATGAATTCCCCGACATGCCCTTGCTCGTCGGAACGTCTCGCAAGCGATTCATAGGCGAGCTTCTCGGCGGCGCGGCGGTCGAAGGGCGACTGCACGGGACGATGGCGACCGTCGCGGCGGCAGTCCTTCGCGGCGCATCAATCGTCCGCGTCCACGACGTGCGCGCCGCCGTCGAGACCGTGCGCGTCGCGGACGCCATAAGGGCCGTGACAGGTGACGAGTGACAGGTGACAGGAGAGAAAGCAGTTCTACCTGTCACCTGTCACTTGTCACCCGTCACGGCTTTGTCGTATCGTCCTCTCGCCGTGAACAACAGAATGCACTTCGCCGTCAAACTCTTTCGCGTGGCCTTTGTGGTCGGCCTCGTCGTTTTCGCTACGGGCTTCCGCGGCTGCTACAAGGCCGTGAGGAAGTCGGGGCTGCCCGAACACATACGCACGGTCGCCGTGCCCGCGTTTCAGAATCAAGCCCTGCGCTACAAGATCGAGTCGCGCTTTACGGAAGCCGTGATTAACGAGATCATGCGGCGCGGTAAGGGCCTGCGAGTGCAGAGCGACCCGAAGGGCGCGGACGCCGTCGTTGACGGCACGATCAAGAGTTTCGCCTTCTACGGCGTGCTGCTCGACACGCGTGGACGCGCGCGCATATTCGAGGTGACGATAACCGCCGCCGTCACCGTCCGCGATCAGGTGACGAACCGCGTGCTGTACGACAATCAGGACTACGTCTTTCGCGGTGAGTTCGAGTTCACGGACGACCCGCGCAGCTTCTTCAACGAGGAAGACCCCGCAGTCCAAAGGCTCGCGCGCAGCTTCGCCGACAGTCTCGTCTCCACGCTCATCAACGGCTTCGGCGTCAACGAAGAACCTTAGAGAGTGATAAGTGATGAGTGATAAGTGATAAGAAAGAAATCAGTGGTCTGTAGTCAGGATTCAGCTTTTATATGCTGGCTGAAAGCTAATAGCTAACAGCTCTCTTATCACTTATCACACATCACTTATCACTCCAAGATTTATGGGCACGATTACACGCGAAGAGCTTTGGCGCAGGTTGAAGGGCGGGCGGGTCGAGCCGCTGTATCTGCTCTTCGGGCCGGAGAGCTATCTGCGCGACGCGGCGGTGCGGGCCGTTGCGGACGCCGCGCTGAAGGGCGCCGCGCTGCGCGAGTTCAACGAGTCGAGCTATAGCCTCGCGAGCGCGGACGTGCAGCACGCGATTGCCGCCGCCGAGCAGTTACCGATGATGTGCGCGCGCCGCGTCGTCCGCGTTAGCGAGTTTGCGCGGCTGCGCGAACAGGACGAAGAGGCTCTGGTGCGCTACGTCACGCGCCCTTCGGAAACTTCGGTCGTCGTCTTCGTCGCCGACGCGCTCGACAAGCGGCTCAAGCTCAGCAAGACGCTTCTCGACGCCTGCACGAGCGTCGAGTTCGCGCCGCTCTCAGACTCGGAGCTTGCGGGCTGGGCGCGCGACCGACTCAAGCATCTAGGCGCGAGCGCGGACGAGAGGACGCTGCGGCAGATCATCGCGCTGACGGGCGCGAGCGTGCGGCAGCTTGCGACCGAGCTTGAAAAGCTCTCGACCGCTGCGCTCCCTTCGGGCTACATCTCTATGGAGCTGGTTGACGCGCTCGTGGGCCGCTCGCGCGAGCTTTCAAACTTCGAGCTTACAGACCACCTCCTCGCGGGCGAGCGCAGACGCGCGCTCGAAACGCTCGCGAAGATTCTCGACGACGGCGCGGAGCCGATCATGCTCATTGGTCTTCTCGCAAGCAACTTCCACCGCCTCGCGCTCGCCAAAGACATGATGTCGCGCGGCATGCCCAACGAAGAGGTCTTCCGCGTAGTCCCGATGCCGCAGAGCAAGCGCGCGGGTTTCCTCGCCACCGCGCGCCGCGCGGACTCGCAAGGGCTTGCAAGGCGCATCCAGCGCATCGCCGAGGCCGATGTCGCGATCAAAACATCGCTGGGCGGCGGCGGAGACCGTGGCTCGCGGCTGCAACTCGAAATGCTCGTCTGCGAGCTGTCGGCCTAAAAATCGAGCGGCCTCAAGTCCGGCTCGACCCAAACGCTCCTCGCGCGCTCCGAGTCAATCAACTCCTTGCTGTAATAGCGGAAGACGAGCCGCGAGTCGCTGCACTCTTCCGACAGTTCGTTCGCAAGCTCCGCGAGCGCGCGGCCAGCGCCGGCGCGCTCGATGAAAGCGCGCACGCGCCTGAGCCAGAAGGCGGTGATGGTCTCGTGATACAGAGTCGGGGTGATGCCGTGAGCCTTGATGTATCGCGCGAGACCGAGTCGCAAACGCTCAAGCGCTTCGGCGTCGGACGAGCGGAGAAGGTAACAGAGCGCGACCGTAAGGTGCGGGCGGTGATTGAAGTCGTCCGGCGGAAATTCGCACGACTCGAACAGTCGCACGACCTCTTCGACCTCGTTGTTGTCGCGGTAAAGACGTTCTGCCTTGCCGTTCATATTCACCTCACGATACAAGCAACAGAGGTACGAGCGGAAGCCTCGCGGGTTCTGAGTTGGTAAGCAGAAATTAACAGGGATGGACAGGATTTACAGGATAGAAAAGCATTTGCCTTTATCCTGTTCATCCTGTCCATCCCTGTTAATTCCTCGCCTGCCAACCTCATACGTGCTTGGCTAGACGACACACGCGAGGCTACCGCTCGCGGCTCTGTAAAAAAAGCGAGGCAGGCCGAATCGCTTCGGTCTGCCTCGCCTGTTGAAATAACTGAAGGGGCTGCTTACTTCGCAGCCGACTCGTTGGCGCGAACGGTGAGCCGCGACTTGTAACGCGCGGCGGCGTTGCGGTGTAGCACGCCTTTCTGCACGGCCTTGTCTATGAGCGAGATCGTCTCCGGCAGTATCGTCTGCACGGAGCCTGCGTCGCCCCCTTCGAGCGCGGCGCGCAGCTTCTTGACGCCCGTGCGAAGGCGACCGCGGTTGTTGCGGTTGATAACGCGGCGCTTTTCGTTCTGGCGCGTGCGCTTCTCGGCGGATTTGTGATTCGGCATCTCTTTTCTTAACTCCGTAGAAACAAGCTTGATGTTAAATGTAAGCGCGCTGGGGGTTCATACAGTCAGCTATTTACCCTTGAGCGCAAAGCCCAAAGTATAGGGAGCGGTCGCGGAGGTGTCAAGCAGCGAAGGCCGGCCCGCGTTGCGCGCGAGCGCGGCAATTTCGCGTATGTTGACGGCCTCTGCGCGCTATTCGTTGACACCCCGCGCGCCGTGTTGTAGCGTTTTCGAGTACATGACTACGACGTTTTCAACATCCCTCATTCGCCGCGCCCCGCGGCCCGCCGCGCTTCCACCGCGACAAGGAGAAGAGAGCGACTTTTGAAGAAGATCGAGCTTCCGCCACGTGCCATCGAAACGCTGTTCGGCGTTCACGACCAGAACATCAAGTACCTTGAATCCCTTCTCGACGTGCGCGTTGACGCGCGCGGTCAAGACCTTACGCTCGACGGCGACCCGAAAGATGTCGAGACCGCCGAGCGCATCATCGAAGACTTCGCCGCGCTCTTTCGAGAGGGAAAGACCTTCACGGACAAAGAGCTGCGCGAAGCCTTCGCGCAGATAGCCGAAGACCGCGCATACTCTCTGCGCGACTACTTCACGAAGGCGCGCTTCAACCCCGCAGGCAAAAAACAGGTCGCCCCCAAGACCGCCAACCAGCGCCGCTACATCGAGGCCATACAGAACAACGATGTCGTCTTCGGCATAGGGGTCGCCGGTACGGGCAAGTGCATCGCGGGAGACACGCTCGTGCTTACCGGCGCGGGCATGGTCGAGATCGGCGTGCTTGGGGTTAAGGTCGCGCCTGATGAATATGCTCCGGCGGAGATAAAAGTCCACGGTCTGAACGGCGTCGAGCAAGCCTCGCACGTGTATAACGGCGGCATGACGGATACGTTGAAGATTACCACGCGTCTCGGTTTCCACATCGAAGCAACGCCGGAGCATCCCTTACTGACACTTAACGCTCGCGGCGAGCTTGTTTGGAAACGCGCCGACGAGTTGTCTATGGGCGATACTGTAGCTCTCCAACGCGGGCAGCGAATGTTCGGCGGCGAGACCTCCGTCGCTTTCGAGTATGTGCCAAGCGGCCCGCACGACCGGTCATCCAAGCCGGTTGTGCTAGACAGGTTGGATGAAAGTTTCGCTTACCTAATGGGCGTGTTGACAGGCGACGGCTGCATGACTTATCGCAACCGCGTCATCCTCTCGTCGGCGGACGAGTCTATTGTCGCAGCCTTTTACGAGATGGCATCGAGACTCAGCTTGCATGTCTTTCGTAATGGCAAGGGTCGCCCTTACGACTACATCATCGCCAGCTCGCAACTTTACAAACTGCTCGCGCAACTCGGAATGTCTACTGGCAAAGCCGCGACGAAGTGCATCCCGCACTCGATACTCGCCGCGTCCGAGACAATCGTTTCCTCATTCATGCGTGGCCTGTTCGACGCGGATGGGACAGTTGAGAAACGCGACGGCGTTGTCTCGCTCTCATCCGTATCAGAGAAGTTGATACGACAGACGCAGATAGTTCTCCTCAACTTCGGTATCGCCTCAGCGAAGTCCGTCAAGCGCACAAATCTCAACGGCAAGCAACACATCTCGTATCTGTTGGCAATGGCTGGGGCGGAGGCCGAGAAATTCCATGAGATGATCGGCTTCGCGCTTGAGCGAAAGCGCGCGCGGCGTCAGGCCAAACGGGCGAACACGAATGTTGACGTCATCCCATGCTTAGGTGAGAGCTTCAGCGCAGCGATTCGCGGCACGGTTTTCACGCGGGCAGAGCATCAACTCTTCGCGGACTATCGCAGGGAAGATCGCCGGCCAAGTTACACTAAGCTTGAACAACTCGTCGGCGTCCTTGAAGCACACTCCGTACAGAACGAGCCACTTGCACATCTGCGTGAGCTTCTCGAACGTCGTCTTTTGTTCGTAGAGGTCTTGAGCGTCGAAAGCTCGCGGGCGCAGGTTTACGACCTGACCGTGCCGGGCACGCACTCGTTCGTCGCCAACGGATTCGTCAACCACAATACATACCTCGCAGTGGCAATGGCCGTGCAAGCCCTCGTGCTGAAGCAGGTGAGCCGCATTGTGCTGGCGCGCCCCGCGGTCGAGGCGGGCGAGCGTCTTGGATTCTTGCCGGGCGACTTGCAGGAGAAGGTTGACCCGTACCTGCGCCCGCTCTACGACGCGCTCTTCGATCTGATGGACGCCGAGCGCGTTACGAAGATGCTTGAGAAGCGCATCATCGAGGTCGCGCCGTTGGCTTTCATGCGCGGAAGGGCGCACCCTTTGCACAGTAAAATTTTGACCCCGACGGGCTGGCGCGAATTGGGGAGCCTAAAGGTCGGCGATTTCGTTATCGGCTCGGACGGAAAGCCGACCGAAGTTACCGGCGTCTTTCCGCAAGGCGAAAAATTAGTCTATCGCGTAACGATGACAGACGGCGGAAGCGCGCTCGCCTGCGCCGAACATCTATGGGCGGTTCGCACGGCTTCGGACAAGCGACGGAACAAGCCTCTGCGCGTCTTGCAGACGCAGGAGATGATGGACAATTTGCGTTGCTTCCATCAATACCGCTACGAGTTACCTCTGCTCTCCGCGCCGGTCGAGTGGCCTCAACGCACCGTTCCCCTCGAACCATATTCTTTGGGCTTGATGCTCGGCGACGGTTGCATGACGGGCAGAACTTCGCCGAGTTTTTGCACATCGGATGCGGAGCTGGTTTCGTCTCTGGAAGCTTCGCTTGCCGACATGCAGTTGAGCTTCCGTCGAAAGTCCAGCGTGGACTACACGATCACAAATCCTCTGGCAGGAAAGGGCGGGCACTTCTCGCTGATGCAGCGCAACCCGCTCACACAAGCCTTGCGCGCGCTGCATCTGTCGGGAACTTATTCGTCCACGAAATTCATTCCCGAAGATTATCTTTACAACAGCGCGGAAGTCCGTCTCGCGGTGCTGCAAGGTCTGTTGGATACGGACGGCGGGCCGGTCACACAGGAGGGCAGGACGTGCCGAATTCAGTACGCGACCACGTCCGAGCGTTTGAAAGATGACGTGCTGTTTCTCGTGCGCTCGCTCGGCGGCGTGGCCTACTCGCGCAGGCGCAAAGCCGAAGGGCGCAAGCCCGGCTTCGCGCACGGCAGAGAAGTCCTCTACCGCAACGATGCTTTTGTCATGGACATACGCTTGCCCGAAGAGTTGGAGCCTTTCCGCCTTCGACGCAAGGCCGATGTCTATCGCGAGCATGGCGGCGGACGCCCGATGCGTTTCATCAAGCGCATTGAGCCTGTCGGTACGGAGCAGACGCAGTGCATCAGCGTCGCCGCCGACGATTCTCTATACGTTACGGATGACTTCATCCTGACGCACAACACTCTTCAGGATGCATTCATCATCCTCGACGAGGCGCAGAATACTACGAGCGAGCAGATGAAGATGGCGCTGACGCGCATAGGCTTCGGCTCGAAGGCGGTGATTACGGGCGACGTGACGCAGATAGATTTACCGACGGGCAAGCGCAGCGGACTCATCGAGGCCGAGCGCGTCCTGTCCGGCGTCGAGGGCATCGAGTTCGTCTACTTCACAGACAAAGACGTTGTGCGCCACCGCCTCGTGCAGATGATCATCAAGGCTTACGAATCGCATTCGAGCAAGAGCGGGATTTAGCTCATGGACGCTTTACAGGGCATTAGTGGTAGTGTCTTCCAGCATTGCAAATGATTGAAGTCGTCAACCGTCAGCGCAAGCTGCCAGTGGATTGCGAGCGTTGGCGGGCGTTTACGGAACGGGCGTTGAAAGTCGTGCCTGCTAAGGGCGCGGGCGTGACGGTCGCGTTCGTCTCAGACCGCGCGATGCGGGAGCTTAACCGGCGCTGGCGCGGCAAGCGTGGGACGACGGACGTGCTGTCGTTCCCTTCGGAGCAGGGAGAGTTTGAGAAGCTGGAAGGCTTGAGCTTGGGCGACGTGGTGATCTCGGTCGAGCAGGCCGCGCGGCAGGCGGCGGAGAACGGCTTGGAGCTTGATGAAGAAATCTCGCAGCTCATTTTGCACGGGGTGCTTCACCTGTGTGGCTACGACCACGAACGGGACGGCGGCGAGATGAACGCGCTTGAGCTAAAGTTGCGCCGCCGTCTTGGAATATAATTTGGGTAAATAGTGAATGGTAAATGGTGAATAGATAGACCGGCTCCTCGGCAAACACCATTTACTATTTACCATTTACCATTCACCAGTTATGGAGACTCAGTTAGAAATCGGGATCGCGTGCTTGCTGCTCGTCGCTTTGACGCTGCTCGCTACGATTGACGTGGCGTTCGGGCAGTTGAGCGACGTGGGGCTGCGCCGCCTGACCTCTGAGCGCGAGGAGAGTGCGCGCCCGATACTCGTCTTCCTGAGTGAGGTGATCGAGAACCGCCCGCGGTTTCGCTTCACGCTGAACGCGGTGATTCAAGTTCTGCTCGTCGCCCTCGTCGTGCTTGTGACCTCGATCTCGTACAGGCTGTTCGGGGCGGAGAGGCGTTTCATACTCTTCGCGTTCTTCATTGCGCTCGCGCTGACGATCTTCTTCCGGCAGTTCATCCCGCGCCTCTTAGCGGCGCGCAACCCCGAAAAGGCTCTGCTCACGCTGCTGCCGCTCTACCGTCCTTTCTACGGCGTCCTCTCGCTCGTCGTAACGCCGAGGCAGGCTCTCAACGAGCGCGCGCGACGTGGGGGCGCAGTCCACGTCTCGCAGGCCGCGAACGAGAGCGCGGACGAAGATGCGGACGACGACGCCGACCACCTGCAAGCGCTCATAGACGTGGGCGAAGAAGAGGGCATACTCGAAGAGGACGAGGGCGAGCTGATTCAGTCCATCATGGAGTTCGGCGAGACGCAGGCGGGCGAGGTGATGACGCCGCGCACCGACATAGTCGCGCTGCCCCTGACGGCGAACGTGCGCGAGGCGCGCGACGTGATGGTCGAGTCGAAGTATTCGCGCCTGCCCGTCTACCGCGAGCAGATAGAGGACGTGGTCGGCATCATCTACGTGCGCGACCTTCTGGCGTACTGGGCCGACGGAAGGGAAGACGAAGGCATCGAGCCTCTGCTGCGTCCCGCTTACTTCGTGCCGGAGACGAAAACGGTTGACGAGCTTCTGGAAGAGATGCAGAAGGCGCACGTGCAGCTCTCGCTCGTGATTGACGAGTACGGCGGCCTCGCGGGACTCGTCACGGTCGAGGACATACTCGAAGAGATTGTCGGCGAGATAGAGGACGAGGATATAGAGAGCGAAGACATCGTCGAGATAGTAGAGGGCGACGACGGCTATTACGACGTGCTCGGCTCGACCGAGGTCGGCAAGATCGAGCGCCTTTTCGACTTCGAGATAGAGGACGACGACTTCACGACAATCGCAGGCCTCGTCATACGCGAATCGGGCCGTGTGCCCGCGCCGGGGACTCAACTGACGTTTCGAGGCCTCGATGTCGAAGTCCTCGAAGCCGACGACCGGCGCATCGGTCGCCTGCGTCTTCGTCGTTCGCAGCAAGTTGCGAACGGAGCGGATGGGGACGTGGAATGAGTCTGTTTGTAAACTCGCGCGCACGCGCAGTCGCGCTGCCGGCGCTGCTTCTCGCCGCGCTCGCGGGATGCGGCGGCGGGTGCGACGAGCGTTTCGTCGTGGACAGCGAGTCGCCGAACGGGTACACGATAGCCACCGTCTACGTTCGCGACTGCGGCCTCGGCGCGGAGTCGCAGACGCACGTCAACCTCCGCCCGCGCGAAGAGAAGTTTAGGCCCGATGCGAGCGGCGTCGTCAAAGACGGCGAGGTCTTCACGGTCGCGGGCCACCGGAAGGTCTACGCGATCTGGAAGGACGAGCGCAACCTCACAATCCGTTGCGAAGGCTGTGGCACGAATCAGGTTTTCAAAAGCGAAAGCATGTGGAAGTCGGTCAGCATTTCTTTCGTCGAGAAGTGAGTCGGGCAGTCTCCATATTTCCGTCGAGAAAGGGAAGGGATGGCAAAGAAGAAGAGCAAGTATCTTTCGGGGCGGCGCATTGACCCGCGACCGATCACGGGCGGCGAAAGTATAGCAGACCTCGTTGACGAAACTTTCTTGGCCTACAACGCAGCGCGTCTGCGCGAGGCTTGCCGGCTCTTCACGCAGAAGATGCTTGAGCCGGATGTGACCGTAGGAGTCTCTATTACGGGCGCGCTCACGCCCGCCGGACTCGGCATCTCCGCGCTCATCCCGCTCATGCGCGCGGGCTTCATTGACTGGATCATCACGACGGGCGCGAACCTCTACCACGATACGCACTTCGGCATCGGCCTCTCGCTCCATCAAGGCTCGACCGCCATCTCCGACGTTGTGTTGCGCGGCGAAGAGGTCGTCCGCATCTACGACATCTTCTTCGACTACTCCGTGCTTCTGGACACCGACGCCTTCTTCCGGCGCGTCATCGAGGGCGAAGAGTTTCAGCGCCCGATGTCAACGGCGGAGTTTCACAGCCTCTGCGGCAAGTACGTGCTTGAGCGCGGGCGCAAGCTCGGACTTGAGGACAAGTCGTTCCTCGCAGCCGCATACGAGTACGGCGTTCCGCTCTACACTTCAAGCCCCGGCGACTCGTCAATCGGCATGAACGTCGCGGCGAAGGCTTTGCAGGGAAACCGCCTCGCCTTCGACCCCTCGCTCGACGTGAACGAGACGGCCTCAATCGTCCTCGCGGCAAAGCGCGGCGCGATTCACGGCAGAGGCGACAAAGGCAAAAAGCACGGCGGCAAGTCCGCCGTCTTCATCCTCGGCGGCGGCTCGCCCAAAAACTTCATGCTCCAGACTGAGCCGCAGATTCAGGAAGTGCTTGGAATTGACGAGCGCGGCCACGACTACTTTCTTCAAATCACGGACGCGCGCCCCGACACGGGCGGGTTGAGCGGTGCAACGCCCGGCGAGGCAGTGTCTTGGGGGAAGGTTGATCCAGACCGACTGCCCGACGCCGTCGTCTGCTACGTTGACTCGACAATCGCGCTGCCCGTCATCACCGCATACGCGCTCGCGCGCCACGAGCCGCGCGAGCTGAAAAGGCTCTACGAGCGTCGCGGCGAGCTTATGGACTTGTTGCAAGAGGAGTACGGCAAGTCGAAAAGAAGGTGAAGCCGTGAACCGTGAACCGTAAACCGTGAACCGTAAGCTGTGACGAGTTATACTCCACTTCGTCACGAGGCGCAGTTCACATAACACGGCTTCCTCTTGTCACGGTTTACGGTTCACGGTTTACGATTTACGGTTTACGGCCTTTGGGGGAACAATGGTAAAGACGATCAAAGATGACCAGCCGCGCACTTACTTCGACTGCACGAAGTGCCCGGCCTTCTGTTGCTCGATCTACGAGCGCGTTCAGGTGACGAAGCGCGACATCACGCGCCTCGCCAAACACTTCGGCGTCTCTTTCGAGACCGCGCGCCGCCGCTATACGAAGCAGTGGGAAGACGAGCGCGTGCTGAAGAGAGTCAAGGACGTGATATTCCCGGAGACCTGCATGTTCCTCGATCAGGAGACGCGCGGTTGCACTATCTACCACGCGCGACCCGGCGTGTGCCGCGAGTACCCGGCCCGCGCGCGCTGCGTGTACTACGACGTGCTACAGTTCGAGCGCAAACAGCAGGACGACGCGACGGTCGTCCCCGTCGTGCAGATTACGTACCACGACGTGAAAAAGAAGAAGGTCGCCGACGGCAACGGGACGGAAAAAGTCTGGGCGTGGGAGCCGGAAGAAAAACGATGAGGTCAGAACGCTGAACGCTGAACTAAAAACCTTTTGTCTTTCAGTTCATCGTTCATCGTTCTGACTTCTGAGTTTCAAAAGTGGGGTGTAGAAATAATGCGTGAGCTATTAACGAAAATGGTTGGGAAGAAGATTGACCTTTTCTGCGGGGGCACGTCTTCCCTGCGCGGCAAGGTTGTGAAGGTTGAAGACGGCGTGGTGCATCTCGTTGACGAGGACGACCAGATGTTCTACGTCGCGATTGAGCGTGTCATCGCCCTTAGCGAGTCGCGTTCGGGCGAACAGCGCGCGGGCTTCGTCGTCGGCTTTCGCAAGTAGCTGTTTAGGAAGGCGAGCAGGTCTGTAGGGGGGAAACCCGACCGTAAGGGAGGGTGTCAGTGGTCACATCTTTGGACACCCTTCCTTACGGTCGGGTTTCCGCATTGAAAAGGCCGGCGCGCGTCGAACGCTGCGCCGGCCTTATTGATGCTCCGCCGAAAGGCGTGCCGCGCGCTTTACTTGCCTACCGAGGCGATTAAGGCTTGCCCCTGCGCGAGCGGGATGCGGCGGAAGCCCGTGATGCGCTTCGTCCAGTAATCGCCGAAGCGCGAGTAGACGACGCCGCGGCTGCTCGAAGCGTGGAAGAATCCGTTCTCGTCCACCACGATGCCGACGTGGTGAAGGTTGTTGAAGAATACGAGCGTCCCGAACTTGAACCGCTCGCTCTCGGTCGGCGCGGCGTACTCCTGCCAGAGCGTGCGCGCCGAGCTGCGCTCGAAGCCTACGCCCGCCTGCTGGAACACGCTCCACACTAGCCCCGAACAGTCGTAGCGGTTCGGCCCCGTCGCGCCCATTCGATACGGCGTGCCGATGCGTTCCTGAATTGCCGCGAGCATCAAACGCTCGACCTGTCCCATACTCGAAGGCGAGGCGAATCCGCCGACGGACTCTTCCGGCTCATCGCTTTCAGTCTCGTCGGTCGAGACGACGACAAGATCGTTTTCGAGTTTAGTCCGACCGTTGGTTTCGGTGGTCGTCGTTGTAGTCGGTTGGCTTACCTGACGCGGGCGGGTGGTCGTCTGCTGTGCTTGAGTCGTAAGGGTGAACAGACCGACGACAAGGCACACCGCGAACAGACGGGGGAACACTTTGGACAAAGACATCTAGGGGAACAATCTCCTCTGCCGAAAAACTTAAACTTGCTTTGGGTATTTCTTTGATTAGAGGTGGACGGCGCGAAGTTCCACAGCGTTGCGCCTAAATTCAATACTACAGAGCAGATACGGGCACGACAAGAGGCA
>DASQLL010000033.1:0-2302 GCA_035630035.1 Pyrinomonadaceae bacterium
CGGAGCGTCGGTACAATGCGCTTCGATGCAGAGCTTCCTCAACCTCGTCCCCGATTCCGCGCTCGTCGAAGAGACGATTCAACTCCTGCGCGCGAACGGCGGACGCGCCGCGGCCACCGAAGTCGCCGATTCAATTCTTGAGCTACCAGACCTCGACCCCGCGCTCGCCGTCGCGCTCGTCGCCGATTTGATAAGCGAGGACTGGCGCGTCAGCGTCTCGCCCGACTCGCAGGAAGTGGAGCTTCACTGCGAGGACGACGAGTGTCGCGCGCTCGCCGAGACCGACTTCGTCGTCTTCGACATCGAGACGACGGGGCCGAAGATGCCTCCGAGCAGGATCATGGAGATCGGCGCGGCGCGCGTCCGGCACGGGCGCATCGTCGCCGAGTACCAGACGCTCGTCAACCCTCTGATGCCCATCCCGCCGTTCATCGCCGGGCTGACGGGCATACGCGACGAGATGGTCTCCGGCGCACCGACCTTCGACAAGATCGCTCCCGAATGGTTGAACTTCGCGGGCACAGCCGTCCTCGTCGCGCACAACGCAATCTTCGACGTGAGCTTCATCAACCACGAGATAGCATCGGTCTTCCCCGGTCGGCGCATGATGAACTCGCACATCTGCACGGTCTCGCTCGCGCGCCGTCTGATGCCGGAGCTGAAGAGCTTCCGTCTGGGCGCGCTCGCGCAGCATTTCGCACTTCCCAAAGGCGCGCGACACCGCGCGGGCGACGACGCTCGCGCAACAGCACGCGTCTTCCTACGCCTTCTCGACAACCTGCACGAGAACGGCGTCCGCGACCTCGACGGCGCGCGTCGGTTCCAGAAGCAGAAGTCGGAGGTCGAAGATCAGAGGTCGGTTGACGCCGTCTGATCTTCGCTGACCTCTGGCCTCCGACCTCCGACCTCTCTCTTCCTTCGCTGAATCAAACTCCTAACGACGAAAATAGCGACGATGAGAGCGGCAAAGCCGATGCCGACCATCGGATAGTTCTCCGCGAGCAGGTCTTTGGCGCGCTCGCCGTATTTGACCGCGAGGAAGCCTTCGAGGAGAAATCGGAAGGCGCGTCCCAACGCAACCGCCACCGCGAAGCGCATCACGCTCAGGCGAAAAACGCCCGCCGTTATGACGAACAGCTTGAACGGGAACGGCGGCGGCAGCACGGACGCCACCAAGACCGACAGCACGTCGTAGCGGTCAACAAGCTCTTTCACGCGCGCCTGCTTCGACGGCGAAAATTTTTCCAGCGCGCGCCGCCCCGCTCGACGCGAGATGTGATAGAGGATGAGGCAGCCCGCCACAGACCCCGCGGTCGCCGCGAGCGCGTAAAGCGGCATCCACGCCGGTCGCTGCGTCGAGAGCAGAATCATCACCGCGTCCGGCCCGCCCGGCAGAGGGATCAGCGCCGAGTCGAGAAGCGCGATTGCGAACAAACCCAACGGCCCGAACGCCACGAGAAAATTCGAGACGTGCGCCAGCCCGTTCGTTATCTTGCGTAAGAGCCACTTCAACGTTCCGTGCGTGCCCTTTCCTGTCTAAAGGGTTGTCGTAGTCGTCGAGGTAGATTCGAGACCTTCGCCGTCATCGCCTTGCGCCTTATCTTCGGCGACCTTCTCCATCATGCTCTTTCGAGGCGCGCGGATGCGCTTAACGATGAGATACGCGGCGATGCCGACGAGCAGAAGCCCGACGACTACGCTCAGAATCAACAGCCCGTTGTTACGCAGAAATTCTATGACCTGCTCGCCGTAAAAGACCGCGAGCGTGCCTTCGATGATGTAGCGTGCGCTGCGCGCGATCATTATCGTCAGCACGAAACGCCAGCGCGGGTATTCGAGCGCGCCCGCCGTCGCCACGAAAATCTTGAACGGCATCGGCGGCGGCAGAAGCGCTGGGATAGCCAGCGCGAGAAATCCGAAGCGCGCGTATGCACGCTCGACCCGCGCGATGTTCTCAGGCTTGAATCGTCGCCGCATCACGGCCTGTCCGCCTCGCCGCATGATCGTGTAGAGAAGATTGCAGCCGATGACCGACCCGGCGGCGGCGAAGAGCGGAAAGTAAAAAACGGACTTCGGATCGCTGTAGCAGCGCGCGACGACGAGGTAGTCGTTTATTTCCGGAAGGCTCAGGAGCGAGGAGTCGAGCGCGCCGATAACGACCATCGCCGGAGCGGCGATGTAAATCGGCGTCTCCATGATGAAGTCGTGCAGCCAACTCGCGAGTTCGCGTAGCCAGTCGAACATAGAAACCCCGTGACAAGTGAACAGTGACAGGTGACAAGATTAAATCTTTTTCCTGTCA
>DASQLL010000034.1:0-9803 GCA_035630035.1 Pyrinomonadaceae bacterium
GCTTCAACGAAGAGCGCCCCGCCACGGCCTCCGACAAGCCGCGACCTTCGATGCAGGAGTATTGAAAATGATGAATGCGGAATGCGGAATGATGAATTGAAAGCAGCGAGCCTTTCTTCATTCATCATTCATCATTCCGCATTCATCATTTCTCATTCAAATGGACACTTCACACAAAGAGCAGCCCGAAGTTGTTTCGAGCGAAGAGATTTACGACGGCAAGATCATTGGCGTCGTCCGCGACATCGTGCGCGAGGGCGACAAGACATACATGCGCGAGGTGGTGCTACACCCCGGAGGCGCGGGCGTCGTCCCGTACTTCGACGACGGCACAACCGCGCTCGTCCGGCAGTACAGGCATCCGACCGTGCGCTACGTGCTGGAAATCCCCGCGGGCAAGCTCGACCCCGGCGAGCTACCGGCGGAGACCGCCGCGCGCGAGCTTGAAGAGGAGTTGGGCGTCGTCGCCGGTCGCATGGAGCAGCTCTCCGAGTTCTACACGACGCCCGGCTTCTGCGCCGAAAAGCTCTGGGTCTTCCTCGCCACGAATCTCCGCGAGACGGCGCGCAGCCACGAGGACGACGAGATCATCGAGGTCGTGCGCCTGCCCTTCGCGCGCGCGCTCGAAATGATCGCCTCGCGCGAGATCGAGGACGCGAAGACCATCATCGCACTGCTGCTCGCCGCGCGGCGTCTGGGCGTCGCGACCGGCGACGTTGCGGAGACGACGGTTTAGCCTTTTACATTTTAGATTTTTGATTTGCGATTCGATGCGAGAAGTCGGGACGAGAGCTAAGCACGATTTTCAAGCGCGCGTCGCGCCGGATCAGCCGACTGCTGCTGCCGACGACGTGCCGCGCACCGCACCTGCGCGCCGCCCGACGCTCGTCAACTATCTTCATTCGGCGGTCGCCATCCCGCTCATATATCTTTACACAATCGTCATGGGGACGCTCTCGCTCGTCCTTTCGCTCCACGACCCCGAAGGACGAAAGCAGCACTGGTGCGCGTCCCGTTGGAGCAGGATGATCGTGCGGACGGTGTGCGTGCGCGTGCGCGTCCACGGCGCGGAGAACATGCGCGAGGGCGAGTCTTACGTCTTCCTCTCGACGCACCAGAGCTACATGGACATCCCCGTCATGCTCGGCTATCTGCCCGCGCAGCTACGCATCGCCGCAAAGCGCGAGGTCTTTCAGATTCCCTTCCTCGGCTGGCACATGCGCCGCGGCGGGCACATCTCGATCAACCGCGGCTCGACGCAGGAGGCTGTCGAGAGCCTAAGGCGCGCGTCACGCGAGATACGCCCCGGCGTCTCCGTCTTCCTCTACCCCGAAGGCACGCGCACGCGCGACGGCTCGCTCCAGCCGTTCAAGAAGGGCGGCTTCAAGTTCGCGCTTCAGACGGGCCTTTCAATCGTCCCCGTCACAATCGTCGGCACGCGCCGAGTCCTTCCGCGCGACTCGATAATCTTCCGCCCCGATACGGTTGACATGCACCTCGACGCTCCCATCCCCACCGCAGGACTCGACGACCGAGACCTCCCCGCACTCATGCAAACCGTGCGCGACGCGATGACGAAACATTTTTGATTGCGGATTGCGGATTGCGGATTGCGGATTAAGAAGCGGACGGGGAGACGGGCGGACGGGGAGACAGGGAGACGTTCGACAGCACAGCTTCCTTCTCCCCTTCTCCCCGTCCCCGCTTCTCCCCGTCGCGACACTCCGCAATTCGCAATCCGCAATCCGCAATCGTTTGACCCTCCGCCGTCGCGTCTCTTAAACTCCCTGACGTGGACACACCCCAGACGCCGATTCCCCAACACAGTTACGCGAACTTCGCGCCCGCGCCTTCCGCATCAGGCGTGGTTGATCCAGACAACCCGCCTTGGGGGCTGTTCGGCGCGCTCGGCCTTTTGATCGTGAGCTTCCTGCTGATGGTCGCGGCGCAGGTCACGTTCCTGCTGCCTTACGCCGTTCGGCGCGGTATCCCCTTCACGCCCGAAGCCATCGCACAGTTCGCGACCAAAGACCCGAACGCGCTATTCGTACAAGTCGTCGCCATCCTGCCGGCGCACGTTCTAACGCTCGGTCTCGCATGGTTGATTGTGACGAGGGGCGGTAAGCACCCGTTTTTGAGAACGCTCGGTTGGGAGTGGGGCGCTGGACTCACGTTCTGGAGATGCGCGGGGCTGGCCGTGCTGTTGCTGCTCGTGGGGATGGGAATCATCTGGCTCACGGGTAAGCCGGACAACGCTCTCGAACGCCTCCTCGAAAGCTCACGCTCCGCCGCGCTTGCAACCGCGTTCGCTGCCACGTTCACCGCGCCGCTCGTCGAGGAGATAATGTTCCGAGGCTTGCTCTACTCCGCGCTCCGGCGTCTGGTCGGGACTGCTTTGGCCGTGGCGGTCGTAATGCTTATCTTCGCCGCGATACACGTCCCGCAATACTGGCCGAGCTACGGCGTCATCGCGACGATCCTCCTCTTGAGCTTCGTGCTGACGGCCATACGCGCGCGAACCGGCAGCCTTCTGCCGTGCTTCATAATCCATCTGATATTCAACGGCATTCAATCCGTCCTAATCGTCCTCTCGCCGTACATCGAGCAGCCTACTACGCCCGTCGCGCCGCCCGTGACCTCTCTGGTGCTGCCTGTCTTTGAACTCCTTGCGCGGAATAGCTGGTGACATGACTTACGATGTCGTAGTCGTCGGCGGCGGCATCGGCGGGTTGACTGTAGCCGCGCTGCTCGCGGCTCGCGGCCTGAGCGTGTGTCTGCTTGAGCGCGAGCCGCGCGCGGGCGGTTGCTGCACAGCCTTCGAGAGTTTCGGCCACAGCTTCGAGACGGGCGCGGGGCTTTACGCAGCGTGGCAGCCGGGCGAGATTCACGAGCGCGTGTTCGCGGAGCTTCCCGTCGAAGCGCCCGAAGCGCGCGAAGTCTCGCACGCGTACACACTGCGACTGCCCGGCGGCGAGGACGTTCGCGTCGGCGGCGGGTTCGAGGAGTTCGCCGAAAGACTTCGCAACGCCTTCCCCGAATGCGCGGACGCAGCCGTCCGCTTCTACCGCGAGGCGACCGAGATAGCCGACGCTCTTGAGCGCGCCGCACGCCGCTACCCCGCGCTTGCAACCGCTTCAAAACTTCAGCGAATGAAACTCACGCTTTCCGAAGCGCGACTCTCGTCAACCATCTTCGCGCGCTCGAATGAGACGGCGGCGCGGCATCTCGTCGGAGTTAGCGCGCGCTTCAGGCGCTTCGTTGACGCGCAGCTACAAATCTTCGCGCTGGTGTCGTCCGAAGCGTGCGCTTACCTCTACGCGGCGGTCGCGCTCGCGCAGCCGCTCCGCAGTATGTACGCGCTACGCGGCGGCGCGCAGTCGCTCGCGGACGCGCTCGCCCGCTCAATCGAGCGAAGCGGCGGGGCTGTGCGGACAGGCGCGACCGCGCTACGTCTCGCCTTCGACGCGCGCGGGCACGCCGCAGGCGTCACGCTCCTTAGCGGAGAGACGCTAAACGCGCGCCGCGCCGTGGTGAGCAACCTCACGGTCTGGGACACATACGGCAAGCTCGTCGGCGCGGACAGGACGCACGCCGACGTGCGCGCGCGTCTCAAGCGGTTGCGCGGCTGGGGCGCGTACCAGATTTTTGTGAGCGTGGACGAAGAGGCTGCGCGAAGACTACCTTCGGAACGCGTTCTCGCGTTAGATGATTGGCAGGACAGCGAGCCGTTCGATCCCGAAAGCGCGCTGCTCATGCTCGGCGTCGCGCCCGTCTGGGACGCGCGCGCGCCCGCGGGCAAACGCGCGGCGACGGTCTCGACATTCACCGACGCCGAGAAGTGGTTCGCGTTCCACACGGACGAGGCCGAGCATGAGGAAGACGACGCTCGCGCACTCGAAAATGTTTGGGGACGCCTTCACGCCGCGCTGCCGGAGTTGGGCGCGGGCGCGGAGGTCTTGGAGACGGCGACGCCGCGCACGTTCTACGAGCGCACGCGACGCAGGCTCGGCATGGTCGGCGGCGTGGGCCAGTCGCTCGAAGTGTACGGCGCAAGCGCGCTGACGCATCGGACGATTATCCCGAAGCTCTTCATGGTCGGCGACACGGTCTTTCCCGGCAACGGCGTCGCCGCCGTAACGCATTCCGCGCTCATCGTCGCGAACGAAATCGCCCCGCCGCGCTGAATTAACAGCGGGCGGGGCGGCTTTCACTCAATCACCATTTCAGGCGCGCGGGCCGACTATCATTGGTCTCGCGGGCGTACCTGACTTGGCCTCTCGCGCCCGCCGATGCGCTCCCTACGGTCAACCGTCCTCGGCGGCGGGGCAGGCATGGGCGCTCCCCCGCTCGGCCTTATGCCGCCGGTGCTTGTGCCGCCGTTACTGGTGCCGCCCGGATTGTATGTGACGGTCGGAGTGCTGTTGACGATGATGGGCCGTTGGTCGCGCCGGTCGCGCCGCAGGCGGCACGAGCCGCACCAGGGAGAGCCGAACGGGTTGAACGAGCTACCGTACCAGAAGCCGTAAGGCGAGCGGTATCCGGCGTAGAACGGAAGGAACGTGTAGCAGTTATTCTGCGCGCTCCAGAACCATAGGCCGAAGGGGTCGAATCGGTTCGATGCGGAGAACATGCTGTCGAAGCTCGTGCGCGCGAGCAGCGCGTTTGTGTTGCGGTTCGCGAGCTTGTCGTTGATCTTCGCAAGCTCGTGCCCGCGCTCGCGGCTCCAGAAGTCAAGCTCGTCTCGATTCTTCTTATCGAACTTCACTATCTCGACGCCGCCCGCGCCGACGCGCGCGACCTTGCCGCCCTTGACGAGCGTCTCCGGCTCGCCGGCGATGATGGCGCGGCCTTTCTGTACCGCGACTTCGGTCACGCCCGACGGCAGAACGTTCAGACGGTACAGGCCGCTGCGGACGATTCGCATGCGCGTCTGCGGCGTCATGACGGCGATGGAGATGTCTAGCCCGTCGTAGCCCGTCGCCTCGATAATCGCGCCGCCGCGCAGTAGCTTGATCTGTAGGTTGTCGAGTGATGCGTTGGTGAGCTCAATTTCAGCGCCGTCGCCCGCGCGTAGATACGAGCCGGGGTTGAGGAGCAATTCGACGCGCCCCGCGGCGCGCACCGTATCGCCGCTTCTCAGGCTGTCTTTGATAGAGAGTTGCCGCCACTCCTTCTCGCCCGCGCGCCGCGCCGCCACGTCGCCGGAAACGAAGTTGACGCCGCCCGCGCGCGCCGAGATGAAGTACTCTTCGCGGTTCTGCGCCCGCGCGAACGTGGCGAAGCAAGCCGCGACGAGAGCCATCGAGACGAGAAGGCGCGAAAAGGTATTGCGTGTGTCTTTCATATTCTCACTTCCTTGTCGAGTAACCGGGCGTCAGCGGGAGAGACGCTTGAATTCGCCGCAAGCATACTACCGCGCGGCTGCTTGCGGCAAGGGGAGCTTCAAACAACTCAGGAACTATTCATTAAACCTCATGCGAAAGTCACGAAGGGACAAAGGTATGCGACCGACTTTCGCATGAGGTCTGATACAGAAAGCGGGGCATGCGAGTCGCGCCGCACGCGCCGCCCGCATGCCCCCGCGTGTTGTGAGCCACACGTCTTGAGCTCGTTTACTGCGCCGCCGCGCCACCCGAAGGTTTACGCCGCGTCGGACTCTTGTAATCCGACTTCTTCTTGAGTCCGAGCGCCGCAACCTCGTCCGAGTTCGGCCCGTATTGCGCGTTCACCTGCACCTTCGCGCCGAGCATTGCGTTGTGGAACTCCCACTCGCCCGCCGTCGCCGCATCGCGCTTCGCCGCAGCCGCGGCCTCCGCCTGCGTCGCATCGCGTAGCAGATCATCCATTCGGTCGCGCGCCGCCTTGATTGTCTCCGTCTTGTACGCCGGATTCGCGGGCGAGTAATCCGTTATCCCCTGCAAGGCATCGAACGCCTCGCGGTCTGCGCTTAGATAAGCAGGCGACAGTCGCCTCGTCTCATTCTTCGCCATAGTTTTCTCCTTACTTGCATGAGGTACGTGGTAAGTTTCGCGAGTCTATAATGAGGCTCGCGGTTGGTTTCAGGCAGATGTCCGAAACGCGCGGATTCTACGCCCACCACACCGCCGCTGCAAGACCTTTCTGCGCCGCATGCTCCCCCGCCACGAGTCCGCGATAGCGGACGGGCAGAGTAAAGCCCCGTGTGGAGCGAAGCGGAACGCGGGGAAATACCACACCCCTCGATTCGCAAGCCCGCGTGAGCGGGCGGCAGAGGCTATCCCGTCAACGCTGCTTCTGCCGCCCGCTCACGCGGGCTTGGATTGAAAATAATCGTGTCATACCCCGGACTGCGGCCTTCGTCCTTCGTCCGGGGCTTTATTCTGCCCGTCCGCTTCGCGGACTCGTTGAATGGCTGCACCCGGACTTTCGCTATGCAACATCTGTTACTCAATTCGAGTCACGTCTCACTCCGTTCGAGTTATTCGCAACTCTGTTCGAGTTATCTTGCACTCAGTTCGAGTTACGCATCACTCCATCGGATTTACGTCTTACTCCGTTCGAGTAAGTTATCGCTCCATCCGAGTCACGTATCACTCCGTCTGAGTAACTGGCAGCTCCGTCCGAGTCACGCATGCAATAACGCCCGCGCCGCGCCGCAAAAGCCCCGCAATTGCCCGCAAAAGCTTAACCATTGCCCCCACAGCCCACGCACTTTCTCGCTTTTCCACTGTCCACGTCTCTTCCGCTCCATTTTCACTCATTTCCACACCAACGCTCCCAACGCCGCCCGAAAGCCTCTCCCCACGCCCCACTACGACTCCCCGCGCCACTGAGCAAGTTTCGCGCGCACCCTTTCAGCATAAGGCGACTCAATCTGCTCGTAAATCTCAAGCGCAGCTTCGCCGTGCGCGATAGCCTGTGCGCGGTCGCCAAGCTTGTCGAGCGCAAGGCTGGTGTTAAAGAGCGCATTCCCCTCACCGCGCCGGTCGCCGATCTCGCGGGCGACGACAAGGTGCTGCTCGTAGAACTCGACGGCTCGTCGCGTCTCTCCCAAGTCAGCGTAGGCGAGGCCCAAGTTGCCCAGCGCATTCCCCTCGCCGCGCCGGTCGCCGATCTCGCGGGCGACGACAAGACGCTGCTCGTAGAACTCGATGGCGCGGCGCGTCTCTCCCAATGCTGCGTAGGCGTTGCCCAAGTTGCCTAAATCCTGCCCCTCGCCGCGCCGGTCGCCGATCTCGCGGTCTATCACTAACGCCTGCTCGTGGAACTCGATGGCGCGGCGCGTCTCTCCCAATGCAGCGTAGGCGTTGCCCAAGTTGCCCAGCGCATTCGCCTCGCCGCGCCGGTCGCCGATCTCGCGGGCGACGACAAGACGCTGCTCGTAGAACTCGATGGCGCGGCGCGTCTCTCCCAAGTCAGCGTAGGCGAGGCCCAAGTTGCCCAGCACGCTCCCCTCGCCGCGCCGGTCGCCGATCTCGCGTAATACGATTAATGCCTGCTCGTGGAACTCGACGGCGCGGCGCGTCTCTCCCAATGCAGCGTAGGCGATGCCCAAGTTGCCCAGATGTCTTCCTTCGGCGGCGCGGTCTTGAAGTTGACGAGCAGCCGCCAACGCCGCTTCAAGCCAAAAGATATTCTCGCGCGGGTGCTGGCGCAGGCTAAGCATATATACTCCGGCATTCGGATATGCGTTACATAGCTGCGCGGCTGCCTCGTCTCCGCCGGATTGCTCGCACGCCCACTTCTGCCCGGCTTCGATGTTTCGCAGCTCCGCGTCGTAGCGCGCAAGCCCGGTTTTGATTGCCTCGCCGCCCTGCAAGTAAAGCTCATCGCACTCTTCAAGCACTTTCAGGTATTGCGTGGCGTGACGCATCCTACCCGCACTTTGCTCCGTCTCGCTCAGGCGGGAGTCGGCGAACAGGCGCGCGAGGTCGTGCAGGCGGTAGCGGCGTGTCTCTTCGTTGTAAAGGACGAGGCTGCGGCGGACTAGCTCGCTCAGGTGTTTATGCTTCTCGTCTTCGCACACCGCCTCTTCCGCTTTGCCCTCGAATGCTACGGGGAAGACGGCCAGCCCGCGAAAGACGCGCGCCGCATCCGCGTCGAGGCGCGCGTAGCTCAGATTGAAGGAGGCTTCCACGCCGACCTCCACGCCTTCCTTCCCTATCAACTCAAGGCGCGTGCGCTCGTCGCCGAGTTGCGCGGCGTATTCATCGGCGTCTAAGTCGAAGGTTACGTCGAGCAGGCTTCCCGCCGCGCGTATGGCGAGCGGCAGATAGCCGCACAGGTAACAAATCCGGTCGGCGATGTCAGCCGCGACGCGCGGGGCGATGCCCGTCAGAAGCTCGCGCGCTTCGGTGGGCTGTAGCTCGTCGAGCATGACGCGCGTCATGCGCGGCAGCGTGACGGCGCGGCGCGAGGTGACGAGCAGCGCCGAGCCTGCGGGCGGCAGAAGCGGTAGCACCTGCGCGCCGTCCGATGCGTTGTCGAGCAGTATCAACGCGCGCTTGCCTTCGAGGACGCTGCGATAGAGCTGCGTCAACACTTCCGCATCGTCGGGTAACTGTTGCTCAATCCCGACGAAGGCGCGTATGCACGCGGCGAGCGCGTCCGAAGGGTCGCGCGGCGGATCGTCCGTGCCGCGCATGTCCACAACGAGCTGCGCGTCTGGGTATGTGTCGCGCAAGCGTTCGGCGACGTAGTAGGCAAGCTCGGTCTTGCCGATGCCGCCCATCCCGCTGATGCCGCTGATGGCCGCGCTCGTGCCGCCGCGCAGCGTTGCGAGCAGCCCCTCAATCTCCTTCTCGCGCCCAACGAAATCGCCGACGGGCGCGCGTAGCTGATGCAGCGTCGGGATGATGGGAGCGGAGCCGCCGTAGACGTTCGTGTCGCCGGTATGAATGTTGACCTGCTTGGCATCGCCTGTGTATGCCACGCTCCTATCGCCGGAAGCGACGTTGAAGCCCTTACTTTTCAACTGAGCTACGAGGTCGCGATTGAGCGCGTTCAAATCCTTCACGGCGTCGAGCAACGCCTGCGCCTCGCCGCGTTCGACTTCGCCACGAAGCCCGCCTTGCAGCAACGGAGTCACGTACTCGTCAAAGAGCCAGCGATGCAGGTCTGCTGTGACTTTCGCTGCGAGGTCATGCGGGTTCACGAAGGCGGGGCCGATGATGTGATTCGCGCGCAACTCTCGTTTGAGCGCGTCGAGTTTGGCGGTCTGCTCCGCGTCGGTCTCGCGCAATTCATCGGAGACGGTCGCGTCGTCTTTGAAGTAGATGAGGCAGTGCAGTCCGCGCTCGCGCGCGCGCCGATACTCGGCCTCGGTAATGCCGGAGCCGTAGCGCGCGGCGATGATGCCGATGTAGACGCTGCTGCGGTCAACTTCGTCGAGCGATGCACGGCGCGTCGTCTCGTCGCGGCTGCCGAAATGCTCCATGCCGACGAACTGCGTCTCCTTCAGGCGCAGCACGGCGTCTTTCACAGCCGCGCGTTCGGGCTGCAAGTCAATCCATGTCGAGCTGATGAAGACCGGGAGGATTTGTAGAGACATCGTGGTCGCTCCTCGGATGAAAGGAGATGAGGATTGCGTGTATGCACGCACGTCGCGGATGCGTCGGCGCGCGGCGGCGGCGATGTTAAGCTGCGCGAGGCAACAATACAATTCGGAGGCGTGAGATGTAAACGGAATTCCCGCCGGGCGCAGACTCTATTTGCGCCCGGAATTAACGACCGGCTGCGATTCGCATCGCCTCGGCAACGTCGGCCTCGGCCCCGCGCACGATTGTCACCGCATCGCCCTCGACACGGACGCGCGTTAGCACGTT
>DASQLL010000035.1:0-4792 GCA_035630035.1 Pyrinomonadaceae bacterium
TGCAGCGTCGGCCCGCGCTTCTGCCTTGCACGCCCGCGGGTGTGGTCGAGTTGCTCGTGCGCGAGGGCGTCCGCGTTTCAGGCGCGCGCGCCTGCGTCGTTGGCCGAAGCAACATCGTCGGGCGTCCCGTCGCGGAGCTTCTGTTGCAGCGCGACGCGACCGTCACGATCACACACTCGCGCACGCGCGACCTTCCGGCGGTGACGAGGGAGGCGGACATCCTCGTCGTCGCCATAGGGCGCGCGGGCTTCGTTCGCTCCGAGCACGTCAAACAGGGCGCAGTAGTCGTGGATGTCGGAATGAATCGCGTGACGAACGAGACGCAGGTGCGAGAGCTTTTCGGCGACGGCGCGGAGAAGCGTCTGAAGGCTTTGAGGGAGCGCGGCTACACGCTCGTCGGCGACGTACACCCCGCCGAGGTCGAGAGGGTCGCGGGTCGCCTTACGCCCGTGCCGGGCGGCGTGGGTCTTCTCACTGTCGCGATGCTGATGAAGAACACGGTCACGGCGGCGCGCAGGCGGCTGACTGGTAAATAGTAAATGGTGAATGGTAAATGGTGGGTTAGAGTAGTCATCGTCTGCTTTTCACATCTCAGGTTGGGTAATACTCAATCGCCATTTACCATTCACCATTTACCATTTACCGATCTATGTTGCGTGTCGGACTAACAGGCTCGATTGCTGTTGGCAAGTCGTTCGTCTCCGGCGTGCTGGCCGAGCTGGGTTGCCGCGTGTTGGATGCGGACGACGCGGCGCGGCGCGTAGTCGAGCCGGGAACGGAGGGGCTTCGAGCGGTTGTCGAGGCGTTCGGCGCGCGGGTCTTGCGTGAGGACGGAACACTAGACCGCGCGCGGTTGGGCGCGTTGATCTTCGGCGACGCGGCGCGTCGAGAGCTTCTAAACTCGATACTCCACCCGCGCATCATGGCGGAGCAGGACGCGACGCTCAGGCGTTGGGAAGAGGAAGACCCGCACGGCATCGGCGTCGTGGATGCCGCGCTGATGATCGAGTCGGGCGGCTACAAGCGTTTCGACAAATTGATCGTCGTGCATTGCCGCCCTGAAGTGCAGCTCGAACGACTGATGCGGCGCAACGTGCTTTCGCGCGAAGAGGCAGAGCGGCGCATCGCCGCGCAGATGCCGCAAGTTGAGAAGCTTCGCTTCGCGGACTTCGCGATTGACACGTCGGAAGGTTTCGAGGACGCGCGCCGGCAGACCGAAGAAGTGTTCGCGTCGCTGCGCGAACTTGCAAACAAAGCGGTCGAATTTAATGTGTGACTCTTAAATTAGCTTGCGGAGCAAGCGTCAGAATAAAGCCCTGCGTGAAGCCGAAAGCGAACGCTGGGTAACAACGAGTAATGAACAGCAAGCCCGCGTGAGCGGGCGACAGAAGTTTCGGTATCTGATGGTTGTTTTTAATAACGCACTGCCGCCCGCTTTGGGCTACGCATAACCCAGCGTTCGCCTTCGGCTTCACGCAGGGCTTTATTCTGGCCGCCTGCTTCGCAGGCTCTAAAACACGACTCGCTTTGGAAGACGAGTGGACTTGACCAAACAGCGAAAGGATATGGCGATCAATCGCAGGCGTCGCGGCCTGACGCTGCGCGTCTTGCTGTCGTTCGTCGTTACACTCTCGCTGCTCTTCGGAGGTTGTTTCAAGGAAGAGCAGGGCGAACAGTTTTACGGCAGGGTGATCGTGCCGGGCGCGCAGGAGTTTCGCTGGAGCGACGGCGGCTTGCCTCGCGTGTTCGACCCCGCGCGCGCAGCCGCGCCGCCGGACACGGACGCCGTGCGCGCTCTCTTCGAGGGGTTGACGGATTACGAGCCTGCGACGCTGCGGCCCGTCCCCGCGGTCGCGAGCCGTTGGGAATCGTCGGAGGGAGGGAGGCGTTGGACTTTCCACCTGCGCGCCAACGCGCGTTGGTCGAACGGCGACCCCGTGACGGCGCAAGACTTCCTGCGCTCTTGGCGGCGCACGCTACGTCTCGGAGAGCTTGCGCCGCACTCCAAGTTGCTCTCTAACATCGAAGGCGCGCAGGGCTTGTCCGCCGTATCGCCGACGCAGCAAAGCGGAACGAGCGATGTGGGCGAAGCCCGATCCAACTCGCGCGACAAAGCGGAGACTGAGTCCGTCCCGCAAACCGTTCAAAGTCCGAATGCGCCGCCCGCGTTCGGCGTAGTCGCGCCCGACGCGCACACACTGCGCGTCACATTGATGCGCCCCGACAACAACTTCCCGGCGCTCGTCGCGCACCCCGTCTTCAGGCCCGTACACGAGCTGAGTCCGGGCGTTGACCTCTCGGAGTTTCGAGAGGAGCAGGGCAAAGGGGCGAACGCGGAACCCGGCATCGTTACGAACGGGGCGTTCAACCTCGCGCGGCTCGCGGGCGACCGCGTCGAGCTTGAGCGCGCCGCGAGCTACTGGGACGCGCGTTCGGTGCAGCTCGAACGAGTCAGCTTTATTGACCGCGGCGATCCGGAGGCCGCGCTCGCGGCCTATCGCGCGGGCGAGCTTGACGCCGTGACGAACGCGCCCGTCGCGCCCGTGGCCGTCAAGCTGCTGACGCCTTACAAAGACTTCCGCCGCGAGACGTTCGGCGCGCTGAACTACTACGGCTTCAACACCGCGCGCCCGCCCTTCGACGACCGACGCGTGCGCGAAGCTCTCGCGGTCGCGCTCGACCTTGAGCGTCTGAGCGCGGACACGCTCGGCGGCTCGACCGAGCCTGCGAAAAAATTTCTGCCGCCGAAGGGCGACGCGGGCGAGAGTCTTTCGGTTGATGAAAGCGTTGCCGAGTCAAGTGTAAAAAATAAGCGCGAACAAGCCGTGGCTAAAACTGCGGATGGCGACGGGGCGGGCGATGTTAAAGAGATTGAGCACAACGTCGAGCATGCGCGGAAGCTTTTAACGGAGGCGGGTTATCCGGGCGGTGAGAACTTCCCGCGCGTGCGCCTTCTGGTCAATCGCAACGAGCAGCAGCGAGTCGTCGCGCAGGCGGTAGCGCGCATGTGGCGCGAAGCCCTCGGCATCGAGACGGAGATCGTCGTCCGACCGTGGGAGGAGTACGAGGCGATGCTGCGCGCGGGCGATTACGACGTTGTGCGCCGAAGTCTCGTGATGCAGACGACGGACGAGGAGACCAACATGATCCAGCTCTTCGGCGACACGCGGGGCGCGCAGGCCGCCGGAGAAACGTCGGGCATTGATTCGCAAAACGACTCCCCCGACGCGAGCAATGATGAAAGCGTCGCTGCCCGGAATCAGACGGGCGTGCGTCGCGTGTCGCCCGTGCTGACGGAGTCGCAGGCGCTCAGTGAGCTGCCCGCGATCCCGCTTCACTTCGCCACGTCTTACGCGCTCGTCAAACCTTACGTCGAAGGGTTCGAGTCCAATTTGTTGGACGCCCCTTCGCTCAAGAATGTGAGAATCAATAGCGGCTGGCGAGCGCCGTCGGAAATCGCGCCTTCGCGGCTCGCGCGCGTTGCGCGTCGCTAAGGTCAGTACACGGAGCGTTAGCGATGGGATGCAGTCGCGCATGACTGTAAAAGGTGTGCGTCGGCCAAGACCTACACGGTCGCTAACGCTCCCGGTTCTGACCCGTCGTGATGCGCGCGCCGGTAGTTGTAAAAACAGTGTGACGCGAGCAACTGTCTTTGCAATGCGGCGCATCGTTTAATTCGTAAACGAAATCCGCCTTGATTGAGCGAGCGCATGCGTGATAATTTCAAGGGCGACATACATTCGCAAAGAAATTATCCTAAACCCCGTAAGTTCTCCCAGCCCGTAGATTCTTGTTATAGAAGTTAGGTCTCCTCGCGCGCCGTTCAAGGTGGGAAAGCCGGAGCGATAAGCCCTCTCCGAAGTCTGTTTTCGGTGGGCATTCATCGCAGAGTTTTCGACGGAAGCAGGAGTGAGGATTTGCCATGTTGAATGAAAAAGCCGTTCGCCTTGTCGCCTTCATCCTTGCGTTGGCAATGCTCGCCGCGAGCTGTACGACGCAGGCCAGCAAATCAGAGTTCTTCGGAAAGATCGAGCCGCCCGAGGGACAGGTCTTGCGCTACATATCAGGCTCCGAGCCTGAATCGCTCGACCCGCAGATGAGCTCCGGCCAGCCCGAGGCACGCCTCCATATGTCGCTCTACGACGGACTCGTCGAGTATCACCCGAAGACGATGCAGCCGATCCCGTCCATCGCCGAGCGTTGGACGATTGACGAGGACGCCTCCGAGCTCGTCTTCTTCCTCCGGCGCAACGCGCGCTTCTCGAACGGCGACCCCATCACGGCACGCGATTTCGTCTACACCTTCCGCCGCGGCCTCAATCCCGCGCTCGCCTCGCGCGTCGCATACCTCGCTTACGACATCAAGTACGCGCAGGGTTACAACGAGGGCGGCGTGTTCGTGCGCGACCCGCGCAACGGGCGCTTCGTGACGGCGTCGGAGGCCGCGCCCGGAACAGCCGCGGGCGGCATGGAAGAGTCAACGGCCATCCCGACGAAAGGCTTGATGGACGATGCGGCATTCCAACAGGAGAACGAAGCCCTCCACCGCCGCGAGCTTCTCAAGAAAGGCGAGGACGCCGCGCCCGACACGGAGTTTCACAGGCTGATCCACGCGCCCACGAAGCTCGTCGTTCCGGCGGATGAGAAGGGGCGCGAGAAGGCTGTTAAGGACAACCCTAAGCTGAAGGACTTGCTTGCCGGTAAGGAGCTTGTCCCCGTCCAGCCTGAGGACATAGGCGTCGAGGCGGTTGACGATTACACCTTGCGCGTAACGCTCGCGCAGCCCGCGCCC
>DASQLL010000036.1:0-4068 GCA_035630035.1 Pyrinomonadaceae bacterium
GCCGTAGCTCGCGCCGCACGCTCGGCATCGCGGCGGGCTTCGTCGTAGTCGCGCTCATCGCAGCCGGCGTCTACTCGCTCACGGATAGTGACGCGCCGTTATCGCCCGCCTCGCAGCCCACGCCGCAGCCGACCGTACAGCCCGCGCTCGCTTCGCCGCAGCCGACCGTCGAAGCCGTGCAAGCCGCGGACGCGCCTTCGCCGACGCCCGCCGTCGCGGAGCAGTCGCGCCCCGCGCCCGCCCCGACCGTAAGGAATGAGAAGCCGCAGGACGAGACCCCGCCCGTCGTCGAGGTCAAGCCGCCCACGCCTCCCACGCCCGGCGCTCATCCCGAACCGGACGCGCAGGCCGAAGCCGAAGCCGACGCGATCTTCCGCAACCGCGACTGGGTGAACAACCCGCCCACCGACGAAGAGATGCGCCGCTGGAACGAGCAGTTCCCGCGCCGCGCACGCATACTCAGGCAGAGAATACAGGCCGAACAGCGTCGCAGAAACAATAACAGGCGCCCGCCCTTGCCCCGCCCGCCCGACCGCCAACCGTCGCCTTAAACGCTTTTGCGCGCTAACCGAAAAGCCCGCCGCTGGGTTATATTCTCCGCGTAGAGATTTTCGCGGAGGGGTAGCCTAATCGGTAAGGCAGTAGTCTTGAAAACTACCGCGCTAACGCGCTTGCAGGTTCGAGTCCTGTCTCCTCCGCCAGCAAAATAATTTTCCCGAAATGAGGCCGCCCGCCCCCGACGAGGCGCGGCGGCTTCGGCTTTTTGGGGCGCGGCTTGAAGACGAAACGAGGAGGGACGGAGAAACCGGGATGATGAAAGGCACGCTGTTCGGAATGTGCGCGCTCGGACTCGCGCTGTGGCAGCAGGACGAGAACGTTCTGCAAAGGCTTTGGCGCTGGACTGAGCCTTTGCGGAACTACGTCAACTTCAAGTGGGCGCTCGGCAACTTCGAGTTCTCCGTGGCGAGCATCATCATCAGCATCGTCATACTGCTCTCCGCCTTCTTCTTCTCGCGCTACCTGCGCGCATTCGTCGAGCGGCGCATGGCGCGGCACAAGCACCTCGACCCCGGCGTGCAGTTCACCATCCTGCGCCTCGTGCATTACTTCATCGTCGCCGTCGGCCTCGTCGTCGCGATGAAGGTCGCGTTCGCCGCCGACTTCACATCCTTAGCCGTCATCTTCACGGCTCTGTCGGTCGGCATAGGCTTCGGCCTACAGTTCATCGCGGGCGACATCGCGGCGGGCTTCATCATCCTCTTCGAGCGGCCCATACGCGTCGGCGACTTCATCACGCTCCCCGGCCCCGACGGCAAATTGACGGACGGGCGCGTCCGCAGCATCAACCTGCGCACGACGGTCGTGATGACGAACGACAACGTCGCATCGGTCGTCCCCAACTCGAAGATCGTCAACCAGATTTTCCTCAACTGGACTTTCCGCGAGCGGCGCACGCGCATCTCCGTCCCCGTCGGCGTCGCCTACGACGCGGACGTTGACCACGTCACGCGCACGCTCCTGCTCGCCGCCGAGGGCGTCACGTTCGTCCTCGAAGAGCCGAAGCCGAGCGTGCAGTTTCTGGAGTTCGGCGAGTCGTCCCTGAACTTCCGCCTGCTCGTCTGGACGGACAAGCCGCGCCGCCACCCAACCATCCGAAGCGAGATCAACTACCGCATCCGACGCCTCTTCAACGAGGAGGGCATCGAGATTCCCTTCCCGCAGCGCGATGTGCGGCTGCGCGGCGACGCGCTGCGACACGACCCTGAAGCGGATTTTCTAGCGGCGGAAGAGCAAGAGGCCAGAGTGCGGAGTTGAATCCGGTTGCGTAAACCGAGCTTGTGCGGTTAGGCTAGGGGCGTTCCTGAATGAATAGCCATTCAGCCTGCGCTCCCTGCGGCACTTTCAACGGAGATTGGCCCGACCTAAGATGCGTTCCGTTCGTTCCCTTCCCCCGACGCCGCGCGCCGCCGCCGCTGTAGGCGACAAGCGCGAGGCCATCATGCGCGCCGCCACGAAGGTGTTCGCGCGCAACGGCTACTTCAACTCGAAGGTCGCCGACATCGCGCGCGCCGCTGGGGTCGCCGACGGCACGGTCTACCTCTACTTCAAGAGCAAAGAAGAAATCCTGCGCTCCATCTTCGAGCGCAACACGAGCGAGGCCGTCCGCGCGGGCCGCGAAGAGCTTGCGAAGATAGAAGACCCGCGCGAAAAACTCCGGCGCATCGCGCGCCACCACCTCGAACGCCTCGGCGCTGACCGTGACCTCGCCGTGGTCTTTCAGGTCGAGCTGCGCGGCACGACAAAGTTCATGGAGGAGTTCTCTGCGGCGGGCCTCGCCGAATACCTCGGCCTCATACGCGAGGTCTTCGAGGAGGGGCAGGCCGCGGGCCTGTTCCGCAAGGAGCTGAAGGCGAAGCTCGTCGCGAAAGTTTTGTTCGGCGCTTTGGACGAGATGGCGACCAACTGGATTCTCTCGCGCCGCCGCTACAAGCTCGCGCCGATGGCCGACGAAGTTCTCGATATCTTCCTCGGAGGTGTGAGCGCGTGACGATGGACACAGGCGGACAAGTAACGACGGACGCTACGGGACAGACGACGGACGGCGAGCGCATCTCGCACGTCGTCCGCCGCGCGCAGCTCTCGCCGGACGAGCCGACGACGCTCGTCGAAGTGTTCGAGCGCGCGCTCCGCGTCCACGCGCGCCCCGACGCGCTCAACTACAAGCGCGGTGGCGAGTGGCGCTCGATCTCTTCGGAAGAGTTCATGGGGCGCGTGCGCGCGGTCGCGCTCGGCCTTTACGCGCTCGGCCTTCGGCGCGGTGATCGCGCGGCGATACTTTCCGAAAGCTCGCCCGAATGGGTGATGGCCGACGCGGGATGCCAGATCGCGGGGATAGTCAACGTCCCGCTCTACCCGACGCTCGCGCCGCAGCAGGTCAACTACATCATGAACGACTCCGGCGCTGTAGTTCTCTTCGTGCAGAACCCGGAGACTTACGAGCGCATCCGCGAAACGCTGGCGAGTTGCGCGGCGCTGCGTCACGTCATCTTCATGGACGGCGAGCCGACCGGCGACCAAGACGCGCACACGCTCGGCGAACTTGAAGCGCGCGGGCGCGAGCTTGAGACGGAGAGTCCCGAACTAGTCGAGCAGCTCGCGCGCGCAGTCATGCCCGAAGACGTTGCGACCATCATCTACACTTCCGGCACGACGGGCGAGCCGAAAGGGGTAATGCTCACGCACGCGAACGTCGTCTCGAACCTGATTGACACGTCCGCGCGTCTCGCCTTCAACCCGCAGGACACGGTTCTGTCGGTTCTGCCGCTCTCGCACATCTACGAGCGCGGCGCGATGTTCATGTACATACACCACGGCGCGCGCGTCTTCTTCGCCGAGTCAATCGAAAAAATCGGCGAGAACATACGCGAGGTCAGGCCGACGAGTGTCACAGCCGTCCCGCGCCTCTACGAGAAAATCTACGCGCGCATCAAAGACAAGGCCGCCGCGGGCGGCAAGGTAAAATCCGCGATGCTCGCGTGGGCAGTGGATGTCGGGAAGCGTTGGGCGCGCGAGGTCGTCTGGAAAAGACGCGTGCCGCTCGCGCTCGCGCTTGAGCACAAGATCGCAACGAAGCTCGTCTTCTCGAAGTGGCACGAGGGGGTGGGCGGGCGCATGCGCCTGTTCACGGCGGGCGGCGCGGCGCTGCCCGAAGAGCTTGGCCTCGTCTTCTACGGCGCGGGGCTTCGCATCGCCGAAGGGTACGGTTTGACGGAGACCTCGCCCGTCATCGCCGTCAACGACCCCGACGACACGCGCGTCGGCACCGTCGGACGACCCATAAGAAACGTCGAGGTTCGCATCGCCCCTGACGGCGAGATAGAGACGCGCGGGCCGAACGTCATGCTCGGCTACTACAACAAGCCGGAGGCGACGCGCGAGGTGTTCACGGACGACGGATGGTTCAAGACCGGCGACATCGGCACGCTCGACGCGGAAGGCTACCTTCGCATCACAGACCGCAAGAAGGAGCTGTTCAAGACTTCGGGCGGCAAGTACGTCGCGCCCCAG
>DASQLL010000037.1:0-5442 GCA_035630035.1 Pyrinomonadaceae bacterium
GGCATCAAGAAGGCACGCCCCATCATCACAGAGCACATAGACCCGCGCGGCAAGGCTTACTACTGGATCGGCGAAGAGTATTTCGGCTCGGACAACGAGGACGGGACGGACTACTCGGCCATCGAGGCGGGCTGCGTCTCCGTCACGCCGCTCAGGAGCGACATGACGAACCACAGCGCGCTCGACGCAATCGCCGGATGGAACTACCTGCGTGCCGAAGAGGTCGAAAGACCGTAGCAGGAGCGGCCAGCCGGTCACGGCCTAAGATGCCCGGCACGCTTGAGGGAAAAGGTTTTTGAGCTTCTTGTCTTCAAACTGGTCAGCGACACAGTCATCAGGTTTTCGCATCCCTCGACGCCGCATGGTCGAGCGTCTGCGCGACCATTACGGCATAAGCGACCCGCGCGTGCTCGACGCGATGAGCGAAGTGCCGCGCCATCTCTTCGTGCCCGAAGCCTTGCAGGGGCGCGCATACGGCGACCACGCGCTGCCCATCGCCGCCAACCAGACGATCTCGCAGCCGTACATCGTCGCCCGAATGACCGAGCTGGTTGAGGCCGAACGCGACAGCCGCATCCTCGAAATCGGCGCAGGCTCAGGCTACCAGACCGCCGTGCTTGCGCGCGTCGCCGGGCAGGTATACGCAATCGAGCGAATCGCGGAGCTTGCGCGCGAAGCGCAGGCGCGCATACGCCAGCTCGGTATCTACAACGCAACGGTCAAGTGCTTCGACGGCACGCTCGGTTGGAGCGCGCACGCGCCCTACGACGCCGTGCTGGTCGCCGCCGGGGGGCCGGACGTTCCCGAACCTCTGCTCGCGCAGTTGAAAATCGGAGGCCGCCTCGTCATGCCCGTGGGGGCTAACCGCGATTCGCAAAGGCTCGTGAGGATCATTCGCACGGAAGAGGGATTTCAGCACGAAGAGCATGGCCCCTGCGCTTTCGTGCCGCTCATCGGTCGCTACGGTTGGACGAAAGATTAGTTCAAAGTTCAAAGTTCAAAGTCGGGAGACCGGCGTCGGACTTTGAACTTTGAACTTTGAGCTTTGAACTTAAAATCATGGAATCAATCGCCGAATTATTTCATCAACTGAGAGAGCTTCTTAATCCGAAGAACATCATTGATTTCTTAACTACCAAAGGGCTTCTGTTCACATACGCCGGTTTGGTGTTCATCGTCTTCGCGGAGACGGGGCTGGCCGTCGGATTCTTCCTTCCGGGAGACTCGTTGCTGGTCGTAGCCGGGCTGATCGCGCACGAGTACCCCGACCGGCTGAACGTCGTGATCTTGCTCGGCAGCCTCTTCATCGCCGCGGTCGTCGGCGACGCCGTCGGCTACTACACGGGGCACAAGCTCGGGCCGCGACTCTTCACCCGCAAGAAGTCTCTGTTCTTCCGCCCGAGCCACCTCCAGAAGGCCCACGAGTTCTACGAGAAGTACGGCGGCAAGACCATCATCATCGCGCGCTTCGTGCCCATTGTCCGCACGTTCGCGCCCATCGTTGCGGGCGCGGCGCAGATGTCCTACCGGCAGTTCCTCGCCTACAACGTGATCGGCGGCTTCGCTTGGGTTTTCAGCATGATCCTCTCCGGCTACTTCCTCGGGGAGTTCGTCGAGCGCGCCTTCGGCATCAGGCTCGAAGACCACATCGAGTGGGTCGTCATCATCGTCGTCCTCCTCTCGCTCACGCCGCCGCTCTACGAATATCTCAAAGCGCGTCGCGAGAAGGCGCGGCTCCGCGACGAGGCCGGAGACGCGCCTGTTTGACATGCATGCTCGCGCCGCCTAGAATGCTTTCACAATTCGTTTGCTTCTTGTCGGGGCGTGGCTCAGCCTGGTAGAGCGCTCGGTTCGGGACCGAGAGGCCGTTGGTTCAAATCCAATCGCCCCGACTTTTTCTCACCAATCCGTTGAAGAACTGCAAATCATGCCGCAGAGAACTCCCTGTCGAGGAATTCCCAATCTGCAAATCGGATAAAAAAGCAGTCGGGCTATCTCTTGAGAAGCCCTTGTTCCCGGCATTGCTATCCGCGTTGAGCGAGGCTGGCGGCTACGGTTATAAGCTCTGCCAACTCGACGGGCTTAGGCACGTGCATCTGGTAGCCCGCCCTCAGTGACTTGAGGCGATCTTCCGTCCGCGCGTAGGCCGTCAGGGCGATGGCCGGCACACGCCCTCCCCGCTCGGCGGGCAGCTCACGCACTCGCTTGATGAGGCCGTACCCATCCTGCACAGGCATTCCGATGTCGCTGATCAGCAGATCGGGAATCTCTTTCTCAAAAGCTTCGAGCGCCTCCTGAGCCGAGCCGACAGTCCTTACCTCCGCGCCGCACTGGGCCAGCCCGACTCTGAGTAAGTCCCGCGCGTCGGCCTCGTCGTCTACGACCAGCACCTTCAGCCCGTCGAGTCTTTCAGGACAATCGAAGGAAGCATGCGTATCTCTGGCCGCGGGGTGGACGCGGTCGGCAAGATTATTCTGCTGATAGATGGGAGCCACCGGAAGCTTCACGATGAAGGTTGCGCCCTTGCCTTCGCCCGGGCTATCGGCTTGCACAGTGCCTCCGTGCAGCTCTACAAGGTGGCGGACGATTGCGAGTCCGAGTCCCAGCCCGCCGTGCTGGCGCGTCGTTCCCATATCGGCCTGCCGGAAACGCTCGAACACATGCGGCAGGAACTCCGGCTTGATCCCTGCCCCCGTGTCGCTGACGGCGATCTCGATGTACGAGTTGATACGCTCAAGCCTGACCTGAACCCTCCCGCCTTTGCCCGTGAACTTGATGGCATTCGACAGCAGATTCCAAACTACCTGTTGCAGGCGGGCCGGGTCGCCCGCGACCGAGACCACGCCCGTGTCCACCACCTTCTGAATTCGCACGTCTTTAGCTTCGGCTGCCGGTCGTACTGAATCTATGGCCGCCTGTATGAATGAGCCGGGATCAACCTGCCTCACGTCGAGGCGCAGTTTGCCCGTGATGATTCTTGAAACGTCGAGCAGGTCGTCAATAAGCTGCGACTGAGAGCGCGCATTACGCTCGATAGTCTCAAGCGCACGGACAGCGCCATCTTCGTCAATCTGTCCGGCGCGCAGTAGATTTGACCAGCCGAGAATGGCCGTGAGAGGCGTCCGCAACTCGTGCGAGACGGTGGCGAGGAACTCGTCCTTCAGACGGTTGGCCTTTTGCGCCGTCTGGTAAAGCCGTGCGTTCTCGACGGCCACCGCTGCGCGGCGTGCGAGGGCTTCGGCGAGAATCAAGTCCTGCGCGCCGTATCGGCGGCCCGACTCCGCCGTGATGAAGGTGACGACGCCGAGCGTGCGCCCGTGGATGAGTAGGGGGACGATCATTGCCGACGAGAACCCGATGTCGCGCATCAGCTTTAGGTGTTCCTCATCCTTAGCTCCGACAACAAGCATCTCATCGTTGATCTCCGGGTATATTTCCGACACGCCGGTACGCAGCACTTGCGGCACCCCGCGCGGCGCGTCCATATCGGGCGGATAGCGCTTCTGCATTTCGTGCGCCCACTCGACCTTCGCAGGGTCAACGTGGGCAACGGCCAAACGCCTGACCGACTTATCCTCTTCGCTGATGTCTACGGCGCACCAGTCAGCTAGGTCGGGGACTGAGAGCCGCGCCACGCGCGAGAGCGTCACCTCGTAGTCCAGTGTGGAGGAGAGAAGACTGCTGGCCTCCGCGAGGAAGTTCGAGCGCCACTCCGCCGCCTGCGCCTCGGCGCGCAGCCGTCGCTGCTCGTCGTAAAGCTCCGCGCTGCCGATGGCCGCGCTCGAAAGGTTCGCGAGCGCGGTGGCGACGCGCAACTCTCTGTCGCTGAAGTGGTGTGAGTTTCGGTAGTAGTATGTAAGCGTGCCGGAAGCTTCGCCGTGGATTCGCATGGGGACGGCGAGCAGAGAGCGTATGCCCTCGGATTCGTACAGCGCGCGCCGCGTCTCAAGCAGCTCTATCTGCTCGATGTCCTCGGCGATCACCGGCTTATCAAACACGAAGCTCCCCGGCTCCCAGCCTTCGATCCTCTGGTCGCGATACTCTTCCGACAGGCCCGCCGATGAAACGATACGCCAGAGCTTCGCCTTCGGGTCGCCGCGCCAGACGGCGTAGGCGTCCGCGGAGATAAGCCTGCGCGCGAGATCGAGTATGGCCGGCTGAACGTCGTCGAGACTGAGCGAGCCGAGCAGAACCCCCGAAGCCTCTACCAACACGCCGAGACTGTTCTCTATACTCCGCGCCACGTCGAGCGCCTCTTCGGCTTCTCGACGCGCCTGTTGCTCGCGCTTGTACTGCTCTTCACGCTCAAGCTCACTGCGCTTGCGGTCGGTTATGTCGCGCGCGATGCCCTCGATGATAGGGTCTTGGCCGTCGCGCTTCGAGATTCTGGTGCTGACCTCCAGCGTGAGCCGCCGACCGTCTTTGGTGAGGATGTCAATCTCGTAAACTGTCGGAGAAGGGTCGCGGAGTTTCATCTCGGTCATCCTCTTCGCGAGTTCGAGATGTTCCGGCACGACCACCTGAGCGATGTTCAGTCCGCCCAGCAGCTCCTCGCGCGTGTAGCCCGTGACCTTTTCACACGCGCGATTGATCGTCAGGTAGTTGCCCTGTAGGTCATGCGAGTAGACCATGTCGTTGGCGTTCTCAAGAAGGCTTCGGTATTTCTCCTCGCTCTCGCTCAGAGCCTGCTCCGCCCGTTTGAGGTTGGTAATGTCGCGGGCGATTTTCGACGCCCCGATGATCTTTCCCCCGGCATCTCTGATGGGCGACACCGTGAGGGCGACTTTAATTAACCGACCATCCTTTCTGACGCGCACGGTCTCATAATGCTCGACGCGCTCGCCCGCTTTGATGCGCGCCAGAATGCTCGGCTCTTCGTCGTAGTGGCCCGGCGGAATCAACATCATCACCGGCTTGCCGACGGCCTCCTCCGCCGTGTAACCGAATATCTTCTCGGCCCCCTTGTTCCAAGTGGTGATAACGCCTTCGAGCGTCTTGCTGACGATTGCATCCTCAGCCGACTCGACGATGGCAGCCAGCCGGTAGGAGGCCATCTCGGCGCTCTGAAGCTCGACGCTCTCCGCTACTTCAGTTCCCTTATCGCCTGTCGCCGCTTGATTAGTTTCGTTGGACATTGACGCACTTATCAGTTGAACTTAGATAGAAATCCCGGCGGGGGATGGTTGAGGAATCTGTTCTTTTAACTCCGCGCCCGTCACCCCTTTGATTAATTCACGAGAAGCCAAGATTACGGTGCATCAAGCTGGAGTTGCAAGGGGCAATCGAGGCTCACCCGGCAATCTTAAACATTTGACGCGAGATAAGCCTTGACGAGTCGAACCCGGCACGGAGTTTGATTAACTCTCTACGAACGAGGCTTATAACGAGCAGTTTTCGGACAGGTCGTGCTGCGTTCGCAGGTGGTGTGTCCGAAAAACATTA
>DASQLL010000038.1:0-25459 GCA_035630035.1 Pyrinomonadaceae bacterium
TCAATCGTGCCGCTGCTCGTCGCCTTCTGGCACTTCAGCTTCGAGCGCAGGCGCTGGGCCGACAGCGCGTTCAATCCGTATGATTCTGGGGAAGGAGAAGGTGATGAGTGATAAGTGATAAGAAAGAAGAAAAGCTTTTTCTTATCACTTATCACTTATCACGCTTAAAAAATGCTTAGCAAACTCTATCTCGTTTTGGGAACAGGCATTCTCGTGCTGTACGGCGTTGCGGCTTGGAGCGGCTGGGAGATGAGTCTCGCGCCGCGTCAGACGCTCCCGCCCGACGTACGCAACTCGCCCGGCGGCTATCGCTCTTTCCACTTCTGGCATTCCGGCTACCACGGAGGAAAATGATGCTCAACGAATCTCCCGCGCTGCTTTCGCAATCGGCGCGCGCCGCGCTCGGCCTCGTCGTGCACCTGCCCGATCTGGCGGGCGTGCTTCTGACGACGGTGGTCTTCACCGTCTTCGGCCTGATCATCTTCGGCATCGCCTACACGATCATCGTCAAGGCCACGCCCTTCTCGATACGCAAGGAGATCGAGGAAGACCACAACACCGCGCTCGCAATCGTCATCGGCGCGGTCATCATCGGCATCTCGCTCATCATCGCCGCGGCGATTCAGGGATGACGACGGGGAGACAAGGGGACGGGGAGACGGGGCGATAGGACGAGTCGAGTGCCGCTTAACCTCTCCCCGTCTCCATGTCACCCCGTCTCCCCGTCCGTCTTTTTATGAACCGCACGCCCATCCTTTTCCTCAACGTCCTCGTCATCGCCACGTGCGGCCTCGTCTACGAGCTGCTCGCGGGGACGCTCGCCTCTTACGTCCTCGGCGACTCGGTCACGCAGTTCTCGCTCATCATCGGCATATACCTTTTCTCGATGGGCGTGGGGGCTTGGCTCTCGCGCTTCGTGGAGAAAGATTTAGCGCGCAAGTTCGTGGACGTGGAGATAGGCGTGGCCGTGCTGGGCGGCTTTAGCGCGCCGCTCCTGTTCCTGACTTTCGCGCACGTCTCTTACTTCCAGATAATTCTTTACACAATCGTCTTCCTCATCGGCGCGCTCGTCGGTCTTGAGATTCCGCTGCTGATGCGGATTCTGAAAGACCATCTGGATTTTAAGGAACTGGTCGCGCGCGTGCTCGCCTTCGACTACGTGGGCGCGCTCGTCGCCTCGCTCCTGTTTCCAATCTTCCTCGTGCCGAAGCTCGGCCTCGTCCGCACGTCTCTTCTCTTCGGCCTTTTGAACGCCGCCGTCGGCTTGTGGGCGACGTGGCTGATGCGCCCGCTCATGGCGGGCGGCGTCTCGCGCCTGCGCGCGCAAGGCTGCGTCGTGATGGCGCTGCTCGCCGTCGCCTTCATCAAGGCCGACGCGCTCACGTCGCTCGCGGAGGACGCGATGTTCGCGGACGACATCGTCTACTCTAAGACGACCTCGTACCAGCGCATCGTCGTCACGCGCAACCGAGCGGGCTTCCAGCTCTTCCTGAACGGCAACCTGCAATTCAGCTCGGCGGACGAGTACCGTTATCACGAAGCGCTCGTTCACCCGCCGATGGCGCTTGCAGCGACGGGCGGGCGCGAGGTGCGGCGCGTCCTCGTCCTCGGCGGCGGCGACGGGCTTGCGCTGCGCGAGATTCTGAAGTACCCGTCCGTTCAGGAGGTGACGCTCGTTGACCTCGACCCCGACATGACGCGCCTTGCGGGCCGCTTCCCGCCGCTCGCGCGCCTGAACCGCGACGCGTTCGACGACCCGCGCGTCCGCGTCGTAAACCAAGACGCGATGATCTGGCTTGAGACGGACGCCGTGCCGTTCGACGCCGCCGTTATTGACTTCCCAGACCCGAACAGCTTCGCGCTCGGCAAGCTCTACACGACGCGCTTCTACCGTATGCTCAAAGCGCGGCTCGCGCCCGACGCGGCGTTTAGCGTGCAGTCAACCTCGCCTCTGTTTGCGCGCAGCTCGTTCTGGTGCATCGTCCGCACGATTGAGGCCGCGGGCTTCAACGTGCGGCCCTACTACACAGCCGTCCCCTCATTCGGCGTCTGGGGCTTCGCGCTCGCGCGCCGCGCTCCCTTCGACGTGCCGCAGCGCGCGCCCGGCGTCGAGCTTAAATTTTTAGACGACCAGTCGCTCGCAGCGATGTTTGCCCTTCCGTTAGACCTCGGCCCCGTCCCCGTCGAGATAAATCGCCTCGACAACCAGTCGCTCGTCCGTTACTACGAGTCCGAGTGGCGTCGGTACGAGTGATTGAAGGCTATGTACGAGCGAATCAAAAAACGCGTCTACGAGATCGTCGAGTCCCCCGCCGGGGGCGCGGGGGCGCGCTCCGGGCACGACTATTTCGACCTGTTCATCATGGTGCTGATCGTCGTCAACGTGATCGCCGTGATGGTCGAGACGGTGCGCTGGGCCGCCGAAGATTTCGCGCGCCCCTTGCGCGCCTTTGAGCTCTTCTCGGTCGCGGTCTTCTCGGCGGAATACGTGCTGCGCCTTTGGTCTTGCACCGCCGACCCGCGTTACGCGGGCGCGATCAGAGGGAGAATCAAGTTCGCTTTGACGCCGATGGCGCTCATAGACCTGTTAGCCATCGCGCCCTTCTACCTCGAATTCATTACGGCTGACCTGCGCTTCATACGCTCGCTCCGGCTCTTCCGCCTGTTCCGCGTCTTCAAGCTTGCGCGCTACTCGGCCTCGATGCGAACGCTCGTCCGCGTGCTGACGGCGAAGAAGGATGAGCTGCTCGTCACGCTCTTCCTCGTCGTCGTGATGCTCGTCTTCACTTCGAGCGCGATGTACTTTGCGGAGAACGAGGCGCAGCCCGACAAGTTCGACAGCATTCCCTCTTCATTGTGGTGGGGCGTGGCGACGCTCACGACCGTAGGCTACGGCGACATCTTCCCCATCACGACGCTCGGCAAGGTGCTCGGCGGCGTCATCGCCGTCCTCGGCGTCGGCCTCTTCGCGCTGCCCACGGGTATCCTCGCCTCCGGCTTCGCCGAGGAGATTCAGAAGGAAAAAAAGCGCGAGGCCGTCATCTGCCCGCACTGCGGGCGCGACATCAACGAGAAGTAGCCAGTAGCCAGTAGCCAGTATTCAGTAGGCTTCGCATTACGAACATTGATGCGAACATTCTGACGATTCGAGGGCGAAAGTTTTTCTACTGACTACTGGCTACTGGCTACTGGCTACTGCTTTATGCCCACGCGCCGCGAAATCCTCGCAGCCTTCCTTGGCCTGCCCGCCGCGCTCGCCGCGTGCCGCGGGAATGTCGAGCCGCGTCTGCCCGAAGGCGAGATAGTCGGCGTGTCGGACGGGATAGGTCATTTGATACGCGACGGGCTGCGGCCTGAGCCTGCGGCGTGGGAGCGCGCGGGCGTCGTCATCGTCGGCGGCGGCGTGGCGGGCTTAGCGGCGGCGTGGCGTCTGGCGCGCGCGGGCTTTGAGGACTTCGTGCTGCTTGAGCTTGAGCAAGTCGCGGGCGGTACTGCGCGGAGCGGCGAGGCGCACGGCGTCGTGCCGTACCCGTGGGGCGCGCACTATCTGCCCGCGCCTTTGAAGGATAACCGCGCGCTCGTCGCGCTCCTTGATGAAATGCGCGTGCTGGAAGGCGTGGACGAGGAGGGCGATCCCGTAGTCGCCGAGCAGTTCCTCTGCCGCGACCCTGAAGAGAGGGTTTTCTATCGCGGTCGTTGGTACGAAGGTCTATACCTACACGCGGGCGCGGACGCCGAAGACGCGCGACAGCTCCAAGCCTTCAACGCAGAAGTTGACGCTTGGGCCGCTTGGCGCGACGCGCGTGGCCGGCGCGCGTTCGCAAGCCCCGTCGCGAACTGTTCGGACGACGCCGAGACGGTCGCGCTCGACCGCCTAACGATGGCCGAGTGGATGGACGCGCGCGGCTTCACTTCGGAGCGCCTGCGCTGGCTCGTTGACTACGCGTGCCGCGACGACTACGGAATGACGCTCCAGCAGACGAGCGCGTGGGCCGTTCTCTTCTACTTCGCCTCGCGCATGAAGAAGCCCGGCGCGGAGGCGCAGCCGCTCATCACTTGGCCCGAAGGCAACGGTCGCCTCGTCCGTCACCTTTATGAAAAGTCGCGCGCGCGCGTCCGTCTCGGCCTCGCCGTCGCGGACGTGCGCCCGTTGGGAGGCGACGGACGAGGGGCGGCGGAGTCGAAGGATGAAGGCGGAAGGATGAAGGATGAAAGTCGTGGTGTCGGGAACGGCGTTGAAATTGTCGCCGTCACGCACGACGGGCGGAGCGCGGTAGGCTTTCGCGCGGACAGGGTCATCTTCGCCGCGCCGCAGTTTCTGACGAAGCACCTCATCAAGCCTTATCGAGAGGGCGCGTGCCCTTCGCACGTCGCGGAGTTTGAGTACGGGGCTTGGATGGTCGCGAATCTTTTCCTCAAAGACCGCCCGCGCGCGGGGCTGGGCTTCCCGCTCGCGTGGGACAACGTACTTTACGAAAGCCCTTCGCTCGGCTACGTCAATGCTACGCACCAGCGCGGACTCGACCGCGGTGCGAGCGTCTTCACATACTACTACCCGCTGACGGACTCGAAGCCGCGCGACGCGCGCACGCGACTGCTCTCGGCGGGCTGGCGCGAGTGGGCCGATGTCGCGCTCGCAGACCTCTCACGCGCGCACCCGGACGTGCGACGGCTCACGAGGCGTCTCGACGTTATGCGCTGGGGCCACGCGATGATACGTCCCCGCGCGGGCTTTCAGTGGGGCGGCGCGCGCGCGGCGGCGCAGACGCCTTTTCGCTCGATTCATTTCGCGCACACAGACCTGTCGGGCGTCGCGCTGTTCGAGGAAGCGTTCGATCACGGCCTGCGCGCCGCGGAAGAAATTCTCGCGGCGCGCGGAATGAAGTTCGAGAGCATGCGCGGATGAAGAGAATTGATAAAGCACAACGCGGAAACGCGACCGTCAGGGAGCGTGTCTAATACTTAACGCATGACACGCTCCCTGACGGTCGCGTTTCCGCTTGTCATCAATCGTCAACGCTCGCGCACGGCGACCACTTCGTACAGCGCATTCTTGAAGAATACTCTTTTCAGGCGGTCGCCCGCGTGCCGGGGCGGTCGCAGTAGTGCGGCGGCCTTCGCCTCGGCGCGGTTATCGCGCTCGCTGAGGACGCGCAAGGGGAGTCGGTCGAAGAGCCGTCGCGCCCCTTCGTGCGTGAGGTGGACTGTGTGATCCGCGAAGGGGCCGATCTCCAGCTTCAGGCCGGCGGCGTTCCAAGCGGAGTGCAGCCGCGCGGCGACGGAGTAGACGGGGTGGTGAAAGTTGACCGTGAAGTAGAGCAGGCCGCCGGGCGCAAGCACGCGCGCGATCTCAGAGACGATGCGCGCGGGGCTTTCGGCGTGATCCACTACGTTGTCGCACAGCACGACATCGAACGTCGCGTCCGCGAAGGGAAGCTGCTCGCCGCGTGCGGCGAAGGTCTGCGCGCGCCGCTGCCAAGCGGGGAAGAGCGTTGCGTAGTCTGCCGCGAGCGGGTCAACGCCCGCGCCGCGCTCCGCGCCGAAATAGAAGACGAGGCCGTGCGCGCCGCTCCCGACTTCGAGAACGCGCGCGTCCCGTTCGATAGGGCGAACATCTTCGAGCCGTGCGCGCACGCGCGCCGAGCGCGACTGCATGGCGGCGACGTACTCGTCCTCGTGCCCCGCGACCCTGCGCGCCTTCGCACGTTGGTAAGCGAGCTGCCGCTCAAGCGCACGGCGCGCGCGCCTGTGCAGAGCCGTCTCGTTCGTCTGTCTCGTCGTCTCTTCGCGCAAACTTTTCGCCTCCGCGCCGAGAAGCAAAATAAACGCGGCCTTCAAGGGCGCGCAAGTTGGTAGTTTCAAAAAAGGCGGGACGCAGTATAATCCCGCGCGCGCGCGCACGCGACAATGGCTGCCGAACAAATAAACGCCCTGACAGAGATACGAGCGCAAGCCGCCGGACGAAAGTCCCGTTGGCTCTTCTCGCCGCGCGTTGACGTGTCGGTATTCTTAGGGAGCGCGCTTTTGTCGCTCGCGCTGTTGTGGGTCGGGTCGCGCGCGGGTGTTTTGAACGAAGACGCGCCGGACTGGGCTTGGGTTCCGGCGGTGTTGCTTCTGGACGTGGCGCACGTCTACGCGACGGCGTTTCGGGTCTACTTCGACAAGGAAGAACTAAAGCGTCGCGCGTGGCTCTACGGACTCGCGCCCGCGATTGCGCTCGCGCTCGGCGTCGCGCTCTATTCGGAATCGGACGCGCTCTTCTGGCGCTCGCTCGCTTACCTCGCGGTCTTTCACTTCGTGCGGCAGCAGTACGGCTGGGTCGCGATGTACCGCGCGCGTGCGGGCGAGCGCGGGCGCGCGGGGTGGCTAGTTGACGCGGCGGCAATCTACATGGCGACGCTGTACCCGCTCGCATACTGGCACGCGCACCTGCCCCGGCGTTTCTGGTGGTTCCTCGCGGGCGACTTCGCGCAAGCTCCGCTCTGGATTGAGAGGGTAGCGTTTCCGATTTACTGCATCGCGCTCAGTGCGTATGTTGTGCGTTCGGCTCACGCGTGGGTCGTGCGCGGGGAGGGGAATCCGGGCAAGGACATCGTGGTCGCAACGACCGCGGTCTGCTGGTACGCAGGGATAGTCGCTTTCAACTCGGACTATGCGTTCACGGTGACGAACGTCGTCATACACGGCGTGCCTTACATCGCGCTCGTGTGGTGGTACGCGCGCGCTCGCGCGCCTGAGACGGGGCGCGTGTACCGCGGACTCGCGCGCTGGCCGGTGTTTCTGTCGACGCTTTGGCTGTTGGCTTACACGGAGGAGCTTTTCTGGGACAGAGGGCTTTGGCACGAGCGCGCGTGGCTGTTCGGCGCGGCGTGGGACTTGTCCGCGCTCAAAGTCCTGCTCGTGCCGCTGCTCGCGCTGCCGCAGATGACGCACTACATACTCGACGGCTTCGTATGGCGTCGCCGGAGCAACCCACAGCTCTCCGTTTTCACAACTGCCCAGCGAGGTGATTGAAAAAAATGTTGCTTGAGCATTCAGCGCGTTGTAACTCACCGCAGAGACGCAGAGGACGCGGAGGGGGCGCAGAGAAAATTCAACTCTCTGCGTGAACTCTGCGTCCTCTGCGCCTGCGGCGGTGAGTTGAAGAAGCATTAAATTCAACATTGGATTGACTCTTCGACACAATACACATGCAAGAACAGATCGCCCCCTCCGAAAAAGTTCACCGCTGGCGCTGCCCCGGCTGCGGCGCAGACCTTCTGTTCGCGCCGCAGGACGGCTGTTTGACGTGCCCCTACTGCGGTCGGCAGGAGCAGATCGCGCCCGCCGCCGGCAAGGTCGAAGAGCGCGCTTACGAAGATTACCTGCGCGTGCAGGCAGACCGCTTGGGCACGCTCGCCGAGGGCGCGCTCGAAGTCGCGTGCGAGACGTGCGGCGCGACCGTGACGTTCACGCCGCCGCTGGTCGCGGGCGAGTGCGACTTTTGCGGAAGCCCTATGGTGGCGCAGCCGAAATCGGCAGACCCACTGCTCGCGCCCGAATCAGTGCTGCCGTTCCGCGTCACGCAGGAACAGGCGACCGAAGCGATACGCGGTTGGCTCGGCTCGCTCTGGTTCGCGCCGAACGCCCTCAAGAAGTTCGCCGCGCACGAGACGATGAGCGGCGTCTACATCCCCTTCTGGACTTACGACGCCTACGCCGTGAGCAACTACACGGGCGAGCGCGGCGAGCATTACTACGTCACGGAGAGCTACACCGAGCAGGACTCGCAAGGGAACACCGTCACGAAGACGCGCGAGGTGCGACACACGCGCTGGCACCCCGCGCAGGGCACGGTCGAGCGTTGGTTCGACGACATACTCATCCCCGCGACGAAGTCTCTGCCGCCCAATCGCCTGACCGCGCTTGAGCCGTGGGACTTGGCCGAGCTTAGCGTTTACGAGCCTGCGTATCTTTCCGGCTACAAGGCGCAGCGCTATCAGGTTGATCTGGCCGAGGGCTTCGACGCGGCGAAGAAGATTGCCGCGCCCGTCATCGAGTCGGACGTGCGCCAAGACATCGGCGGCGACGAGCAGCGCGTCTCGCAAGTCTCGACCAACTACTCGGCCATCACGTTCAAGCACCTTCTGCTGCCCGTCTACGCGGGCGCGTACCGCTTCCGCGAGAAGGTCTACCAGCTCGTCATCAACGGTCGCACCGGCGAGGTGCAGGGCGAGCGTCCCTACAGCTTCTGGAAGATTTTCTTCTTCGTCCTCTCGCTGCTGGCCGTCGTCGTCACGTTGATTCTCGTGTTCGGGAAACGATGAAAGGGCGGAAACGCGACCGTCAGGGAGCGTGTCCATGCATATAGCAAAAGACACGCTCCCTGACGGTCGCGTTTCCGCTCGCCCCCTTATTAGTTTCGTTCATCCACAACGCCCGTAAATATTCATATCCAAATTTTTAAGTTGTGCTTGCCCATCGCGTGAAAAAGTAGTATCACTAGGGCCACTCAAAGCAGTTCTTAAGTTTGGCGGCGCAGCCGAAGGGCCAGAAGGCGGACGGGCTTTCCTTCTATCGGATGGAAGGCCGCGAGCGCACCCTGACCGGCGCGCATTGTTGAAGGCGCGAAGGCAGGCCGTGTGTCTCTCTCCACGGCGCAGCAGGCGGCGGGCGCGCCCGGCTCTGTGCTTTACTTGCTGGGCAAGTTCAAAGAGTCACAAGACAGACCGTAAGAACATGCAGATCTTCCACCGCAGCACGAACACGATTGCCAAGGTGAGCATCTTCGGCGGAGTCTTTCTCGTCGCCGCATCGCTCTGGGTCATCGCCGAGATAAACCGCTCTTCGTACAACACAGGACAGTTCATCGAGCGCCAGCAGCCCGTTCAGTTCTCGCACAAGCACCACGTGGGCGACGACGGCATTGACTGCCGCTACTGCCACAACTCGGTCGAGACCTCGAACACCGCGGGGATGCCTTCGACGAAGACTTGCATGAACTGTCACTCGCAAATCTGGTCGGAAAGCCCATACCTTGAGATCGTCAGGACGAGTTTCAAAACGAACAAGCCCATCGAGTGGGCGCGCGTTCACGACCTGCCTGACTACGTCTATTTCAACCACAGCATACACGTCAACAAGGGCGTCGGGTGCGCCTCGTGCCACGGGCGCATTGACCAGATGCCCGCCGTCTATCAGGCGGCCTCGCTCCAGATGGAGTGGTGTCTCGCGTGCCACCGCGCGCCGGAAAGGTATCTGCGCCCGAAGGACAAGGTCACAGACATGAGCTGGAACATCGAGGCCGACGTGGCGGATAAAGTCACACTGAATCAGGAGAACCGGCTCGCGGAGAATCTGGCCGAGAGTAGGGTCAAGCTCGGACTAAAGCTGAAGGACGACTACAAGGTTCGCGACGCGAGCATCCTGACGAGCTGTTCGACGTGCCACAGATGACGGGCCGGGATAAGTAGATGCACATCAAAGACACTTTCCCCGAACTCCACCAGATAAGGAAGCGTCCGCTTTCAATCGAGGGCGTGCGCGCACGCCTCAAAGAGAAGCGCGGGCGCGAGTTCTGGCAGAGCCTCGAAGAGCTTGCCGCGACGGAAGAGTTCGACGAGCTGCTCCACCGCGAGTTTCCGAAGCACGCGTCCGAATGGGACGAGGGCACGGATCGCCGCACCTTCCTGAAACTGATGGGCGCGTCGCTCGCGCTCGCTGGGCTGTCGGGCTGCTCGTACCAGCCGCCCGAAACCATCGTCCCATACGTGCGCGACCCCGAAGGTCTCGTTCCCGGCAAGCCGCAGTTCTTCGCCACCGCGATGCCTTGGAGCGGCGGCGCGGCCCCGCTATTAGTCCGCAGCTACATGGGACGGCCCACGAAGGTCGAAGGGAACGATCTGCACCCTGCTTCCTTGGGCGCGGCGGACGTGTTCGCGCAAGGCTCTATACTCGGACTCTACGACCCGGATCGCTCCGAGGTCGTCGTCAACCGCGGCGAGGTTCGCTCGTACACGGCCTTCTTGGGCGCAATCGCCACCGCGCTCGAAGGCCAGCGCGCGAAGGGCGGAGCGGGGCTGCGTTTTCTGACGGAGACAATCACGTCGCCGACGCTCGCCGCGCAGTTGCGCGAGATAACCGGGCGTCTACCCGGCGCGCGCTGGTATCAATGGGAGCCTGCGGGCGGCAACAACGCTTCGCTGGGAGCGCGTCAGGCCATAGGGGACTTCGCGACGCCGGTCTATAACTTCGCCGCGGCGGACAGGGTGCTTGCGCTCGACTCGAACTTCCTCGAATGCGGCCCCGGCGCTCTGCGCTACGCGCGCGACTTCGCAGGCCGCCGTCGCGTTACGGACGGCGAGCATCGCGAAATCTGTCGCCTCTACGCAATCGAGACGACGCCGACGAACACGGGCTTTTTTGCCGACAACCGGCTCGCCGTGCGTCCGAGCAAGTTCGGCGAAGTCGTGCGCGCAATCGCCGCCAGTGCGGGCGTGACCGCGCTCGCGGGCGGCGTCGGCATGGACTTGTCTGCCGAGCAAGCCAAATTCGTTCAAGAGGTCGCCGCCGACCTCAAGCAACACGCGGGCGCGTGCATAGTTCTCGCGGGCGACGAACAGCCCGCCGAAGTTCACGCGATAGCGCACGCGATGAACGCCGCGCTCCAGAACATCGGGAAGACTGTTACTTACGTCGAGCCGCTTGAGGAGAACGCGACCGATCAACTGAACGACCTGCGCTCGCTCGTCGCGGACATTGACGCGGGCGCGGTCGAAATACTCGTCATCGTGGGCGGCAACCCCGTCTACACTTCGCCCGCCGATTTGAAGCTCGACGAGGCGCGCATGAAGAAGTCGGGATTCACAGTCCACCTCGGCCTCTACGACGACGAGACCTCGGAGCTGTGCCAGTGGCACATCCCCGAAACGCATTTTCTGGAAGCGTGGAGCGACACGCGCGCATACGACGGCACCATCACGATAACGCAGCCGCTCATCAACCCCCTCTACAACGGCAAGAGCGCGCACGAGCTGCTCGCGGCCTTCACCGACCAGCCCGACCGCACGGGCTACGAGATCGTTCGCGGCTACTGGCTGACGCAAGGGCGCGCGTCGCTGATGTCTGCGGGCGCGGCTACCGGCGGCGCGGGCGGAACAAGCGGCGGCGCGGCAGCGTCGGGCGCGTCGAGCGCGCAGGGCGCGGCGTCCGGGTCTGGTCAGACGGGGGCGGGCGCAACGGCCACTTCCAACGGCACGTCGGCGACGGCGACGCCTGAGTTCGAGAAGGCTTGGCGCAAGGCTCTCCACGACGGGTTCGTGCCGGGCACGGCGCGCAAGCCGAGGAACGTCGCGGCGGGCGCGGCGCAGCAGGGCGGCGCACAACAACAGGGCGGCGCGGCTGCGTCGGCTCAACCCCCAGCCCCCAGCCCCCAGCCCCCAGCCCCTTTCGAGATCGTCTTCCGCGCAGACCCCACAATCCACGACGGGCGCTTTGCTAATAACGGCTGGCTTCAGGAACTTCCGAAGCCTCTGACGAAACTGACTTGGGACAACGTCGCGATCATCAGCCCCGCGACCGCAGAGCGTCTGGGCGTCGGCACGACGCCGGACGGCGCGGTTGAGGGCGGCCCGCGCCGCGTCAACCGTCTCTCGATGAAGGGCGGCGAGATTCTCGCAGAGATGCTGCGCCTCACGTTCAAGGGGCGAGCGGTCAACGCGCCCGTCTTCATACTACCGGGGCAGCCCGACGACGTTGTGACCCTGCACCTCGGCTACGGTCGCTGGCGTTCGGGCCGCGTCGCAGGCAACGAGCAGGATAAGAGCGTGCGCGGGACGAACGCATACGCGATTCGCACGTCCGACGCGATGTGGTCGGGCGCGGGGCTGGGCGTCGAGCCTACGGACGAAGAGTACCCGCTCGCCTCCACGCAGATTCACTTTCAGATGGAGGGGCGCGAGGTCGTCCGACACGGCACTTTCGAGAAGTGGACTCACGACCCCGGCCTGAAGCCCGAGCGCGAGCATAAGAAAGAGCCTCCGCAGCCCGCGGGCGAGAACCGAGAGCCGCAGGGCGGCGAGACGATCTGGCCGCAGTACGAGTACAAGGGCTACAAGTGGGGCATGGCGATTGACATCGCGACGTGCGTCGGCTGCAACGCATGCGTCGTCGCGTGTCAGGCCGAGAACAACATCCCCGTCGTCGGCAAGGAGCAGGTCTTGCGCTCGCGCGAGATGCACTGGCTGCGAGTTGACGCGTACTTCCGAGGCGCGGTCACGGCCCCTTCGGGCGTCTACTTCATGCCCGTCCCCTGCATGCACTGCGAGAACGCGCCGTGCGAGCCTGTGTGCCCCGTCCACGCGACCGTCCACAGCGCAGAGGGCACGAACGACATGGTCTACAACCGCTGCGTCGGCACGCGCTACTGCTCGAACAACTGCCCGTACAAGGTTCGCCGCTTCAACTTCCTCATCTATCAGGACTGGGACACGCCCAGCTTGAAGATGATGCGTAACCCGGAGGTCAGCGTGCGCTCGCGCGGCGTGATGGAGAAATGCACATACTGCATACAGCGCATCGAGTACGCGAAGATCGAGGCGGAGAAGGAGGGGCGCAAGGTCAGGGACGGCGAGATCGTCACGGCCTGTCAGGCGACGTGCCCGACCGAGGCAATCGTCTTCGGAGACCTCAACGACGAGCACAGCCGCGTCCGCAAGCTCCAAGAGCAGAAGCGTCGCTACGACCTTCTGGCCGACCTGAACACAAGGCCGCGAACGGTCTATCTCGCGTCGGTGCGTAACCCGAACGAGGCGCTCAAGGCGGGCGAGGGGGAGGCGTAAGAGCGGATGGACAAATACGACGACCCATACGAAGACTCGCGCATCCACGTGACGCCCGCCGTCATCGAGCCGGGGCACACCTTCGGCTCCGTCACGGACAAAATCAGCGCGCTCGTTCTTCGCAAGCGCACGCCCATCGGCTGGTGGATCGGCCTCGGCCTCTCGTTCATGCTGGCGAACGTGCTGTTCGGGACAATCGTCTACCTAGTCTTCACGGGCATCGGCATCTGGGGCAACAACCAGCCGGTCGGTTGGTCTTTCGACATCATCAACTTCGTCTGGTGGATCGGCATCGGCCACGCAGGCACGCTCATCTCGGCCATCCTTTTACTGCTCCGCCAGTCTTGGCGAACTTCCATCAACCGCTTCGCAGAGGCGATGACGCTCTTCGCCGTCGCGTGCGCGGGCCTCTATCCGCTTTTGCACACAGGCCGCCCGTGGCTCGCGTACTGGCTGTTCCCGTATCCGAACACGATGGGCATACAGCCGCAGTTCCGAAGCCCTCTGATGTGGGACGTGTTCGCGGTCTCGACCTACGCGACCGTTTCCGCGCTCTTCTGGTTCGTGGGACTCGTGCCCGACCTCGCGACTTTGCGCGACCGCGCACGCTCGCGCGTCGGGCGCATCGTCTTCGGCATGGCAAGCTTGGGTTGGCGCGGCAGCGCGCGGCACTGGGCGCGCTACGAGATGGCGTATCTTCTGCTCGCGGGACTCTCGACGCCGCTCGTTCTGTCCGTCCACACAATCGTCAGCTTCGACTTCGCCATAGGCATCATACCGGGCTGGCACGCGACCATCTTCCCGCCCTACTTCGTCGCGGGCGCGGTCTTCGCGGGCTTCGCGATGGTGCTGACGCTGGTCATACCTTTGAGGAAGTTCTACGGCCTCGAAGACTTCATCACAGACCGGCATCTTCGCAACTCCGCGAAGGTGATGCTGGCGACGGGCCTCATCGTGGCCTACGGCTACATGATGGAGACCTTCATGGCGTGGTACAGCGCAAACACCTACGAAGAGTTCATGCTCCGCAACCGCTTTTTCGGCCCCTACGCGTTCTTCTACTGGGCGCTCATCGTGTGTAACGTCATTGCCCCCGCGCTGCTCTGGATACGGGCCTTGCGCCACAGCACGCTCGCGCTCTTCGTCGTCGCGATGTTCGTCAACGTAGGCATGTGGCTTGAGCGTTTCGTCATCATCCCGATAAGCCTGCACAGAGACTTTCTGCCCTCTTCGTGGGGCGCGTACTCGCCGACGATCTTCGACTTCTCGATGTTCTTCGGCACGATAGGATTCTTCTTCTTCCTGATGTTCCTCTTCGTGCGCTTCCTGCCCGTCATCTCCATCTTCGAGATGCGAACGCTCGTGCCGGAGGCCGAGATTAAGGAGGAGGCGTGACGGAAACTATGAACGCAGAACGCAGAACGCAGAACGACGAACAGGAACGCGGCTGTCTTTCAGTTCAGCGTTCAGCGTTCAGCGTTCAGCGTTTTTCAGGGTGCTGCGTATGAGGAAAAGCACACGTCCGCCCACGTATGGCCTGATGGCCGAGTTCGAGAGTCCGACGGATGCCGTCGCGGCTGCGCGGCGCGTCTACGAGGAGGGCTACAGGAGGATTGACGCGTACTCGCCCTACCCCGTGGAGGAGTTGTCGGAGGCCATCGGCGTGCATTCGACGAAGATGCCGCTGCTCGTGCTTATCGGCGGAATCTTAGGCGGCGCTCTCGGCTACCTGATGCAGTATTACGTTCACGTCCTTTACTACCCCTTGAACGTCGGCGGCAAGCCCCCGCACAGTTGGCCCATGTTCATCCCGATTACGTTTGAATGCACGGTGCTGGGCGCGGCTCTGTTCGCGGTCTTCGGCATGCTCGCCTTGAACGGGTTGCCTGAGCCGTACCACCCCGTCTTCAACGCGCCGAACTTCGCGCTCGCCTCGCGCGACCGCTTCTTCGTTCTGGTCGAGTCGGTTGACCCGAAGTTCGACCGCGCACGCACAGCCGAATTCCTCCGAAGCCTCGGCCCGCGGGAGGTGACAGATGTGGAACACTGATTTCGAGACAGGGAGACGAGGAGACAAGGAGACGGGGGGAGAAGAAGCCCGCCCCGTCTCCCTGTCTCCCTGTCTCCCCGTCTTCGCGTGCCTTCTGCTTTCTGCCTTCTGCCTTCTGCTTTCCGGTTGCCGGATAGACATGCAGGATCAGCCGCGCTACGAGGCTTACGAGGCGGGCGACAAGAAGTATTTCGCGGACGGGACTTCGGCCCGCGCGCCCGTCGAGGGGACTGTGCCGAGGCAGAAGGGCGGCCAGTACCGCGACCGCGAGGACTACTTTCTGACGGGCAAGGGCGGCGCGGGACAGACGCCGGCGCAGACAGCTTCGATGTTTATGCCGGGCGGCTCAAGCTCTGTGAGCAATGCGGCGGGCGGCGTTCCCGGCGCGGCGCAGGGAGCGGCCACGGGCGGCCCGGACATCTTCCCCATTGAGCTTAACGAGACGGCGCTCAAGCGCGGGCAGGAGCGTTACAACATCTACTGCGGCATCTGCCACGGGGCGTTGGGAGAGGGCGACGGCATGATCGTGCGGCGCGGCTACCGCAAGCCGCCTTCGTACTTCGAGGACAGACTTCAGGAAAACATCACGCCCGCCGCGCACTTCTTCGACGTGATAACGAACGGCTGGGGCGCGATGCCTTCCTACGCCGAGCAGATTCCGGCGGAGGATCGCTGGAAGATAATCGCATACGTGCGCGCACTACAACTGAGCCGCCGCCTGAAGATGGAAGACCTGACGGCGGACGAGCGCGGCAAGGTCACGAGCGGCGCGCAAAAGTCCGAGGGGCAGGGCGGGGCGCACGACGCCGGAGGTGAGAAGCACTAGGATGGAAGCGACTGCCGTCAACTACAACGTCCCCGCGGCCACGGAGCGCTATCGCGGTCGCGCGCTCTTGATTGGCGCGGCATCGCTCGTCATCGGCGCTGCGCTCGCGTACCTGATGGGCGGCCTCGTACACGTCTTCCGCTCTTATCTCGTCGGCTTCTTCTTCATCACGGGCGTTGCCGTGGGCAGTCTCGCGTGGCTCGCGCTGGGACACATGACGGGGGGCGCGTGGGCTTTGACGAGCCGGCGTCTGTTCGAGGCGGCGACGCGGACGATACCGCTCTGTGCAGTCTTCTTCCTGCCCGTCATCGTCGCGCTCTTCATACACGAGCCGGCGCACGGCCATGCGGGGCACGGCGTCTCGCTCTACGAGTGGTCTGACCCGTCCATCGTCGCGGGCGACCCCGCGCTCCGGCACAAGAGCAAGTATCTCAACATCCCCTTCTTCGTCGTTCGCGGAATCATCTACTTCGCGGTGTGGTGGCTGTTGGCGATGCTTCTGAATCGCTGGTCTCGCGAGCAGGATGCGTCGGGCGACCCGCGCATACGCCGCAAGATGCAGGACATCTCCGGCCCCGTCATCCTCCTCTTCGGGCTGACGGTGACGTTCGCAACGATTGACTGGGGCATGTCGCTTGAGCCGCACTGGTTCTCGACCATCTACGGGCTTATCGCAATGGCCGGATGGGGGCTGTCCGCGCTCGCGTTCATGATAACGGTCGCGACGTTTTTGAACCGGCACGAGCCTATGTCGCACGCGTACCAGCCGCTGCACTTTCACGACTGGGGAAAGCTCCTGCTCACGTTGGTGATGCTCTACGCGTACTTCTCCTTCTCGCAGTTCCTGATTATCTGGGCGGGCAATCTGCCGGAAGAGATTCCGTACTACATGCGAAGGCTTCAGGGCGCGTGGAAGTACGTCGGCCTCGCGGTCATTCTCTTTCACTTCGCGCTGCCGTTCATACTTCTGCTGTCGCGCGGGCGCAAGCGCGCGCCGCGTAGTTTGCGGCGCATCGCGCTGCTCATGCTCTTCATGCGCGTTTTCGATCTGGTCTTTCTGTTCGCGCCCTCGGTTCATCAGGGCGGCGAGGCGGAGTTCGGAATCAGAGACCTCTGGCAGAGCTTCGTGCCGATGTTCGCGATGACGCTGGGTCTCGGCGGCATCTGGCTCTGGCACTACTTCGGGCAGCTCGCGTCGCGTCCGCTCCTGCCGCTCGGCGCACCCGATCTGGATAAGGCGATTGAGGCTTCCGAGCATCACTGATTTTTGTGGGGGCAGGGCAAATCCGCGGCTTGTGTGTCGCGGAAGGAAAATTAACAGGGATGGACAGGATGAACAGGATAAAAGCAGGAAAAGGCAGTTCGGGATTTTAAATCTGAAATTCTTAATCCTGTTCATCCTGTCCATCCCTGTTTGAATTTTGTGTGACTTATGGCTCACGGAAAGAAAAAGCGGGACAGCATCCACGAGACGCCGGACGTGTCTTGGATCACGAACCCGGACGTGGCGCACGAGGAGTCGGACGTTGCGGTGCGCCCGCTGCTCTGGTTCGTCGCGGGGCTGACGGTCTTCACGATCATAACCTGCGTGGCGATGCTCCTGATGTTCGGCTATTTCCAGAAGCGCGAGCAGGAGCAGGAGCTGAAGGCGTCGCCGCTCGCGCGCCACGGCGATGAGCGCCTGCCGCCTGAGCCGCGCCTGCAACTCGCGCCCGGCTTCGGCGTGAAGACCGACGACGGGCGCGAGATTGATCTCTCGAACGAGGCCATCGGCAAGACCAACCACATACCGCAGCCGCAGTCGGAATACTGGGCCGTGCGCGACGAGTGGAAGCGCGAGATGGACGGCTACGGCTGGGCCGACGAGAAGACCGGCACGGTGCGCGTCCCCATCAGCCGCGCGATGGAGCTTTACCTGCAACGCCGCGGGCAGCAGCCGGCACAGCCCGGCGCTCAACAGCCCGCGCAATCTGCGCCGACCGAGACGACGCCCTCTGATTCGAGTTCGGGGCGTCAGCCGGAACAGAAACATCAGTAAGAAGTTAGCGGTGAGCAGTTGTCGGAAAGTGAGAGGTGAGTGTGAGAAGTAGCTTCAAACCTAAGTTCGTGAGCAAGTTTTTCGTGCGTCGCGCGTTTTTGTCGGCAGGCTTTTTACTGCTCACTGCTCACTGCTCACTGCTCACTGCCTTCGCGCAGTACGGCTCGCCGCCCGTGGGCGATGTGCCGACGGGGAACTCGAAGGAAGTTCTGAAGAAGATCAACATCGAGCAGCGTCTGGGCGCGCAGGTTCCGCTCGACGCGACTTTCAAAGACGAGTCGGGGCAGAGCGTTAAGCTCGGCGATTATTTCAAGGGCGAGAGGCCCGTCGTCCTGACGCTCGTCTACTACGAATGCCCGATGCTGTGCAATCAGGTTTTGAACGGGCTTGTCGGCACGCTCGAAGCCGTGGCGTTCACGCCGGGCAAGGAGTTCGAGATCGTCACCGTCAGCTTCGACCCGCGCGAGACGGCGGAGATGGCAGCGAAGAAGAAGGAGACATACCTTCGGCGTTACAGGCGCGAGGGCGCGCAGGGCGGCTGGCATTTTCTGACGGGCGATAAAGAGGCGATTGACAGGCTCGCGCAATCGGTCGGCTTCGGCTATGCGTGGGACGAGCAGTCGAAGCAGTTCGCGCATGCGTCAGCCATCATGGTCACGACGCCCGAAGGGAAGCTCTCGCACTACTTCTACGGCATCGAGTATTCGCCGAAAGACTTGCGCCTGTCGCTCGTCGAGGCTTCGGCTGGGAAGGTCGGATCGCCCGTGGACGCTCTGATTCTGTACTGCTACCACTACGACCCGGCGACCGGCAAGTTCGCACCCGTCATGGCGGTCTTGCGCACGGCGGGCGTCCTGACCGTCGCGGGCATCGCCGCGCTCATATTCTTCCTGCTCCGGCGCAGGCGCGGCGCGGAGCGTTGGGACGAGGAGATAAACGTCGGCGGAACTACTTGAAGACGTGGCGGCGCTGTCGCTCGCCGGTTGATTTCGTTTCCCTTCAGGGGAGGGAAGTTTTAGTGAGCTTGATGCAATCCATTCCGATACCGAATGTGACCGTGCCGTTCGCGCCGGAGCAAGCCTCGACGTTTGCCCCGCACGTGGACGCCCTCTACGCGTACCTCATCGTCATAACGCTCTTCTTCTCCGTGACGATCACGGTGCTGATAGTCTTCTTCGCCGTCAAGTACAGGCGCCGCCACCACGACGAAGTGCCGCGGCCCCGTCACGGCTCGATGATTTTGGAAGTCGGCTGGACGGTGATGCCGCTCGGAATCGCGATGACGATCTTCGTGTGGGGCGCTTCGACCTACTTCAAGGCGTACCGCGCGCCGAAGCAGGCGATGGAGGTCTACGTCGTCGGTAAGCAGTGGATGTGGAAGTTTCAGCACGCGACGGGGCAGCGCGAGATAAACGAGCTTCACGTCCCCGTCGGCGCGCGCGTCAAGCTGACGATGACGACCGAGGACGTTATACACAGCTTCTACGTCCCTGCGTTCCGCATCAAGCAGGACGTAGTGCCGGGCCGCTACACGCAGACTTGGTTCGAGGCGACCAAGACCGGAAGCTTCTATCTCTTCTGCGCCGAGTATTGCGGCACGAACCATTCGGGGATGGGCGGCCACGTCCACGTCATGGATCAGGCCGCGTACCAGCAGTGGCTCGCGGGCGGCGCGGGCGCGGAGTCTGCCGCCGCGCAGGGTGGGAAGATTTTTCAGGAGCGCGGCTGCGCCTCTTGTCACCAGACCGAGCCGGGCGGGCAGCGCGGGCGCGGGCCGGCGCTGTACGGGCTGTTCGGAAAGACGCAAGCGGTACAGGGCGGGCAGGTCACGTTCAACGAGTCGTACATACGCGAGTCAATCCGCAACCCGCAGGCGAAGGTCGCGCTCGGCTTCCAGCCCGTCATGCCTGTCTTCACCGAAGCGCAGCTCAGCGAAGAACAGATACTCCAGCTCATCGCGTACATACGCTCGCTCACTCCGGCGGCGCAGGATGGTTCGCAAGGCGGCACAGGCGGCACAAGCGGCACGACGACGGGCGGCGTCTCGCCCGAAGCGCAACGCTCGAACCCGCTCTCGCCGAGCGACCCTCGGCAGGGCAGCGCTTCTCCGCAGCTCCCGCCCGCACGCGGCGGCACGTCGAACGCGAACCGGCAGCAGTAATTTTGGGCAGGCAGTTTTAAGGGAAGACTTAGGATTATGACCAACGAACCGACAGCGGGCATGCCGAAGCACGAGTGGCGCAGCCGCTTCCCGACGCGCAACTACCTCAACACGGACTACGGCATCATGTCGTGGCTGCTGACGAAGGATCACAAGCGCATAGGGCTTCTCTATCTCATCTCGGTCACGTTCTTCTTCGCGCTCGGCGGAGCGTATGCCGCGGCCATAAGGCTTGAGCTTCTGACGCCGCAGGCCGACCTGATGCAGTCGCAAACCTACAACAAGGTGTTCACGCATCACGGCATCCTGATGGTCTTCTTCTTCCTGATACCCTCGATCCCGGCCACGCTCGGAAACTTTCTAGTGCCGATGATGATCGGCGCGAAAGACCTCGCCTTCCCGCGCATCAACCTTCTGAGCTGGTACATCTACATGCTCGGCGGCGTGCTGACCTTCGCGGCGCTCCTGTTCGGCGGCGTTGACACCGGCTGGACTTTCTATGTCCCCTACTCGACGACGTTCTCTAACACATACGTCGTCCTCGCCGGCCTCGGCGTCTTCATCAACGGCTTCTCTTCGATTCTGACGGGCCTCAACTTCATCGTGACCATACACACGATGCGCGCGCCCGGCATGACTTGGTTCCGTCTGCCGCTCTTCATCTGGGCGCACTACGCGACGAGCCTCATCTTCATCCTCGGCACGCCCGTAATCGCGATCACGATTCTTCTCATCGCGCTTGAACGGCTCGCGCACATAGGCATATTCGACCCTGCTCTGGGCGGCGACCCCGTGCTGTTCCAGCACATGTTCTGGTTCTACTCGCACCCCGCCGTCTACATCATGATCCTGCCCTCGATGGGCGTCATCTCCGAGCTTGTCGCGACGCACACGCGCAAGCCCATCTTCGGCTATTCGTTCGTCGCGTTCTCCAGTCTCGCCATCGCGGTCTTCGGCTTCCTCGTCTGGGGCCACCACATGTTCACGTCGGGGCAGTCGGTCTACGCTGGGATGATCTTCTCGCTCATCTCGTTCGCGGTCGCCATTCCCAGCGCGGTGAAGGTCTTCAACTGGACGGCGACGATGTACAAAGGCTCGATCTCTTACGACACGCCGATGCTCTACGCCTTCGCCTTCATAGGGCTGTTCATCATCGGCGGCATGACGGGCCTCTTTCTCGCCGCGCTCGGCCTCGACATACACGTGCACGACACATACTTCGTCGTCGCGCACTTTCACTACATCATGGTCGGCGGCGCGGTGATGGGCTACATGGGCGGCCTGCACAACTGGTGGCCGAAGATGACGGGGCGCATGTACCCCGAAGGCTGGGCGCGCTTCGCCGCGCTCGTCATCTTCGTCGGCTTCAACCTGACGTTCTTCCCGCAGTTTCTTCTGGGCTACATGGGGATGCCCCGGCGCTATCACGTCTACCCGACGGATGCGCCGCTGTGGCAGGTCTTGCACGTGATGAGCACGGGCGGCGCGAGCATACTGGGCTTGGGGATGCTCATCCCCGGAATCTATTTCCTCTGGTCAATGCGCTACGGACGCTTCGCCCCCGCGAACCCGTGGCCCGCGACCGGACTCGAATGGCGCACGCCCTCGCCTCCGCCAACGGAGAACTTCGCCGTGACGCCCGTGGTCACTTGGGAGGCTTACGAGTTCCGACCCGTAGAGGAGATGGAGGTCATAGGGCCGGGCGACACGCCCGACGCACCCGTCAGCGGCCAGCACCCGCTCAACAGGGCGGAGACGGAGGAAATACCGTGACAGGTGACGGGTGACAGGTGACAGGATTAAACCTGTTCTTACCTGTCACCTGTCACCCGTCACCTGTCACGTTCTTGGAGGTACAAGTTGTCAACACACGCGGAGGCGATAGAGCAGGGCCACGGGCACGAGGGCGCGCACGAGGCGCTGGCGCACCACTTCGACAACCTCGAACAGCAGCGCGAGGCCGGCGCTCTGGGCATGTGGGTCTTCATCGCGCAGGAGGTGATGTTCTTCGGCGGGCTTTTCCTCGCCTACCTCATCTACCGTATGAAGTACCCGCAGGCCTTCATGGCCGCGAGCAACCACCTCAACTGGAAGATAGGCACATTCAACACGGCTGTACTTATCACTTCGAGCCTGACGATGGCGCTCGCCGTGTGGGCCACGCAGGTCGGGCGCTCGCGCAAGGTGCAGGTCGGCTTCATGGCGGCGACCGTGGCGCTCGGCTTAGTATTCTTAGGCGTCAAGGCAGTCGAGTATTACGAGAAGTACACGGGCGGACTCATACCCATCGCCGGCTGGTTCGACCCCGTCGGCCACGGCATACACATGCCCGACGGCGTAACGGTCGGCCAGTACCAGATGTTCTACTGGCTCTACTTCGCGATGACGGGCCTGCACGCGCTGCACATGATAATCGGCGTCGGCATCATCGCACCCATCATGTACTGGGCTTGGCGCGGCAAGTACTCGCCGGAGTATCACTCGCCCGTCGAGAACTTCGGACTCTACTGGCACTTCGTTGACATCGTCTGGATTTTCCTCTTCCCGCTGCTCTACCTTCTGGGCGCGCACTTCAGCGCGGGGCACTAGAAAGGCGGTGAATGGTAAATGGTAAATGGTGAATAGGAAAAACCATTTACCATTTACCATTGACTATTTACGAGGCGTTTATGTCTGAGCACATAGTCCCACGGAAAATTTACTTCTCGGTCTTCGCCGCGCTGCTCGTCGGCACGGCGGTGACGGTGTTTGCCGCGACGATCAACTTCGGTTGGGCGAACGACGTGATCGCGATGTCAATCGCGGTGACGAAGATGATGCTGGTGCTTCTGTTCTTCATGCACGTTCGTTACAGCTCGCGCCTCATCTGGGTCATCGTGGCCGCGATGTTCTTCTGGCTGCTCATCCTACTTCTGCTCACGCTCACGGACTACAGCAGCCGTAGCTGGTTCGGGCCGACGGTCATACACTAGGACGGGCGCGCGTCGCGCGTGTTGTAAAATGAGTCCGGCGCGGGCGGTCGAGAATGCTCGCGCCGGATTTTTAGACTGAATTTTCACTTGAGCGTAAGGCTTGAAGCGGTTCACCGCAGAGGCGCGGAGGACGCAGAGGGGGCGCAGAGTATTTGCTTTTCTCTGCGTGAACTCCGCGTCCTCTGCGCCTCTGCGGTGAGTCTCATTTGCCCTATGCTCAATTGAAAAGCGATGTGCTTCCCGCGGAGGCGTGAATCTAAACTTTGCTGAGGCGGATCATCACGAGCCTGCTGCGTTTCGCTCTGCGCGTCTTCTTCCGGCGCGTCGAGGTCGTGGGCCGGAGCCGCGTGCCGCGCGGGGGCGCGTGCATGTTCGTCCTCAACCACCCGAACGGATTGGTTGACCCGTGCTTCCTGCTCTGCTTCGCGCCGCGCCCCGTCTCGTTCCTCGCCAAGTCGCCCCTGTTCCGCACGCCCGTCATAGGTTTTTTCGTCCGCGCGCTCGACTCCATACCCGTCTACCGCAAGCAGGACGAGGGCGAGGACACTTCGCGCAACCGCGAGACGTTCGCGCGCGCGGCTGAGCTTCTGCGGCGAGGCGGCACGATAGCCATCTGCCCCGAAGGCGCTTCGCACAGCGAGCCGGGCCTTCTGCCCTTGAAGACCGGCGCGGCTCGCATCGCGCTCGGCGCGGTCTCGATAAAGGACAATGGCGACGGGGAGGGGGGGAGACGGGGAGACAAAGGAGACGGGGGGACGGGGGGACGGGGAGACAGGGAGAAAGAAATTTCGTCGTCAAACGTCCCCCCGTCCCCCCGTCCCCCCGTCTCCCCATCTTCTTCCTTAAAAATAGTACCCGCAGGTCTTTACTACACCGCGAAGACGAGCTTCCGAAGCGGCGCGCTGCTCTACTTCGGCGAGCCGGTCGAGGTCGCGCCGGTCGAATTGGACGAGCGCGGGGAGCCGCCGCGCGAGGCTGTGCGCGAGCTTTCGGACAGGGTCGAAGAGGCTCTGCGCGCGCTCACCTTGAACGCCGACCGCCACGAGGCTTTAGCGATGGTCGCGCGCGCCGAGCGCATCTTTTCCTCCGAGGGGGACGAGCAGGAGGAGAAGCCGAGCCTTGAGCGCGAGCTGCGCCGCCGCCGCCGCTTCGTCGAGGGCTACGCGTTCCACCGCACGCACTCGCCGGAGCGTCTCGAAGTTCTGGAGAAGAGGATTCGTCAGTACGAGGAGGAGCTAAGGCAGGCCGGGATAGAAGACCCGCGCCAGTTGTCGGCGGCCACGGTCTCGAAGTACGCGCGCGGGCGTACCATCTGGACACGCGTCGCGCTCTTCCTTCTACTCTCGCCGGTCGCGCTCGCGGGCGCACTCATTCACTACCCGGCCTACACGCTCGCCGGCCTGCTCGCCACGAAGTTTGCGAAGAGCTACGAAGACGTTCTCTCGACCTTCAAGATCGCGGGCGCGCTTCTTCTGTTCCCTCTGACGTGGGGGTTGCTGGCCTTCGCCGCATACTTCTTCGCGGGCTGGGGCGGCGCGCTCGCCGCGCTCGCGTGCGCGCCGCTCGCTGGCTTCGTCGCGCTACGCACGCGCGAGGAGCTTGACCGCTTCGTCGCGGGCACGCGCGCCGCGCTCTTCTTCATACGCGAGCGCAGCTTCTTCCGAAGGCTTTTAGAAGAGCGCCGCGCCATCCGACGCGAAATCCTCGACCTCGGCTACGAGGCCGAACGCGCCGGCGCGCTCAATTGAAAGCAGAAGGCAGAAGGCAGTAGGCAGTAAGCAGTAGATTGAGTGTGAATCAACGTTCTGTTGATTTACTCAACCTACTGCCTACTGCCTACTGCCTTCTGCCTTCTGCTTTTACTTCCGTCCGAGCGCGACGGCGCGCTGGTATGCGGCGTAGACGGCTTTTGAGAGAACTGTTCGCAGAGAGCCTTTCTCCATTTGGTAGATCGCTTCGGCTGAGGTGCCGCCGGGCGACGTTACCATGTTGCGAAGCTCCGCGGGGTGCTTGTGCGTCTCGCGCGCGAACAACACCGAGCCGAGCATCGTCTGCGTGACAAGCTCTTCGGCGACGTGGCGCGAAAAGCCCATGTGGACGCCCGCGTCAACGAGCGCCTCCATCATCATGAAGATGTAGGTCGGGCCTGTGGCCGAAAGCGCCGTCGCCATGTCTATCATGTTCTCGCTCTCGACGTGCATCTCGCGCCCGAGCGCGCCGAGCAGGGCGCGCACCTCCGTTAGCTGCCTCTCTGTCACATCGGGCGTCGCAGCCCACGCGGTCATGCCCTGCCCGATCTGCGCGGGCGTGTTCGGCATCGCGCGCACGACCGGCGCGTGAGATAGCCCGGCGGCAATCGTCTCCATGCGCGCGCCCGCGACGATGGACAGAATCAACTGCTCCGGCGTGAGCGCGCCCCGAAGCTCCTGCATCACGCGGCCCGCGCGTTGCGGCTTGACCGAGAGGACGACGATGGAAGCGACTGTTTCATCCGTCTTCTGCGCGTCGGAGAGCGTGGCCGCCTCGCGGTTGCTCTCGACCATGCGTATGCCGTAGTGCGTTTGCAGCTCCTCGCGGCGCGCGGCGCGCGGGTG
>DASQLL010000039.1:0-5345 GCA_035630035.1 Pyrinomonadaceae bacterium
TGTATGCGCTTGACGGTCTTCGCTCCGTCCTCGGCGGTCTGGATGATTATCCGCAGGCCGCGCTTTATCTCGTTGGGGTCTTTTGCCTCGGAGAGGAGTTGCGCGCGCGCCAGTATGCCCGTCAGCGTGTTGTTGAAGTTGTGCGCCACGCCCGATGCCAGCTCGCCCAAAGCGGAGAGCTTCTCCATCTGCGTGTACTGCTCGCGCATGCGGTCGCGCTCGGCCTGCTCGGCCTGCACCGCAGAGGCCTCGACGTTCTTGAGGTATGTCTTGTATGTCAGATAGATGATGAAGATGATCGGCGTCACCAGCAGCACGTAATAGAAGCCGAATGCGACGACCAGCCGCGAGATGATGCCCGCCGCGGACGCGCCCGCCAGATACGTGATCGAAGACCAGAGGTAGTACCTGCTCCACGTGTGGATGATGCCTTGATCACGCCTTAGCGCGGTGAAGATGGATGCGAGGCACGAGTTCGCGGCGTACTGCACTATCGCCATGACGCAGACCGCCGCAAGGAAGCTACCCAGATTATCAGTCCGCGGCAGTAGGGTAAGCTGGCCGAAAAAAAACTCCACCGCCGTCGCCGAGAGGAAGGTCGAGATAGCCATCTCCGACGCATTGAACGCGACCGTTCTGTGCTTCTGGCGATACGGAATCGAGCCGTAAGTGCCCTCGGCGGCGGCCACGAAGACGGCGGCCTCGCCCCCGTAGAAGAGCATGATGAGGAAGATAAAGGTGTCGGAGATCGTTATGTGGCCGCTGTAATTTGGAATGCTGATGACGAAACGGGAGCTGATGAAGATCGTCAGCGCGGCGAGCAGCGCGAACTTTAAGTCCAACTGCGCGAACGGGACGGTGAGAATGCAGTAAGCGACCGTCACCGCGCCCGCGGCGATGATAATCCAGGCGTAGGAACTAAGAATCTGTCTCTTATTCATAGACCGGTTGAGTACCGATCAGAAAAACCCCTGCGTCGCTTTCCACTTTCGTGGAAAAAGTTCGGTCACATGAGTGAGAAGTCTAGGGCAATTAGCGCCATCATAGTCGCAAACCGAAGCAAAGGACAAACGGTGCGGACAATCGGCGGGGCGAGAAGGTTGATTCCGTAACCCCTGCCCTGATGGGACACATCAATAGCATGGGATACATAATAAATGCGGAAGGGCAGTTGGCCCGAAAGCCACTGCCCTTCCGTCGAGAGCCGCTGGGGAGAGGAGCGACTCAGCTAATGCTGCATTGCTTACTGCCCTGCTATGTCTAACGCCGACCTTTGCTGCTCACAACCGAGCCTACGACCCGCAGATTGTCGCCGGTGATGACGCCGTTCTCTACGCGCACGTTGTCCCCCTCAAGGACGCCTCCGGTAATTTGCAGCACGCCCGCCGAGATGATGTCACCGCTGATGATGATGCCATTAGCTGTGGGGGGGTCATCACCGCTGATGATGATGCCTTTGAGGCTTATGTTATTACCTGATGCTACCCTGCCGTCTACGATCCCCACGTCTCCGGCAAAGATGCCGTTGGTGACGACGCCGCTTACAACGACGCCTCTGGCCTCGATAAAGCTTCCCTTAACCGTGGCATTCGTCACCTTAACGGATGCTGATCCGGCATGCGCTTTGGCTGTGGTAAGGATTCGTGAGTTAGTTAGGTCAACGACCAGAATTCCGGCTACGAGCGAGAGTGACACCAGCAGAGATGTCACCAGGGAGAGATGAGCCTTTTTCACTTTTGCCTCCGTCATTCTTAAAGAAGATAATCCAAAACGCTCGGGGGTGAGCGCTTACTACTTTGCGAGCGAGAAACAACTCTGCCTTTATTAGTTCGTTTATGAAGTTGTTCAGTGGGAACTAAAAAGGACAGATGAACGAAGCTTTCAGCCCGAAGGATGCGCCTAAGTTCGGGGCGCAGCTTAGCGGAAGAAAGCGATGCTGTCAACCCCTTTGTTTTCAATAATTTATTAAACGTGGTTTAAATTCTGCCAATTTTGTTGCAGTTCAATCTCTGCGCTTTCATGATCCTCTCTACCCGTCTGACGTATGACGACACGCCGAATGGATTTAGTGTTTGCCATTTGAGAGGAAGGCAATCGCGACGACTGCTGTTTTTATTCGACTGAGCGTGGGCGTGGCCTGCGCTTGGCTCTACGCTCCGCGTGACGTTTCATCCGAACAGAGTCTCAAAGGCGCGCGCCTTTTGTGCTAGGCTAGTGGCCGATGAGAGAGCGCGAGGGACACGTCGGGGGCGGCGAGGCTGGTCTGCACCGCGGCTGGCTCTGGCGGCTCATCGTCGGTCGCCTTCTCATTGCGGGCGTATTGCTCGGCGTCGGAGTGCTTTGGGGGGGAGGGTTGGTCTCAAGCGCGCAGGAGTCACACAGGCTCAGCGGCTCGCTCCCACTTGCTCTCTTTGCGCTTGTGCTGTCGGCCCTGTACGCGCTGGTGTTGCGATTCTCTTTCCTGTCGCTGCGAACGCAGGCGGGCATGCAGTTCGCCCTCGACGCGCTGCTCATCACTTGGCTCGTGTGGGCGACGGGCAATCTCTACTCTCCATATTCGGCGCTCTACATCGTCGTCATCTCGGTCGCGAGCATCTTCATGGGAGCGCGCGGCGCACTCTTGACCGCGGTCGGATGCGCGGTGTGCTACACGGCGACGATGATCGCGCTCGCGACCGGCTGGCTCGGCGTCGGCGCGAAGAACTTGACTCCCGGCTCGCTGGCCGAGGCCGTCGAGGTCATCGGCCTGAACGACGTTGCGTTCCTCGTCGTCGGCCTTTTGGCCGCGCGCCTCGCCGAGCGGCAGACGCGCTCCGACGCGCAGATGCGCGAGGCGACTCACGCGCTCGTGTCTTTGCGCGCGCTCCACGAGCGCATCGTCGAGTCCATTCGTTCAGGCGTCATCACGACAGACCTCGACCGCCGCATCTACACTGCCAACCACGCGGCGGAGGAGATGACCGGCTACGCGGCTTCCGACCTGCGCGGGCAGGACGTGTCCATACTCTTCGGCGACATCAAAGGGCAGATCGAAGGGTCACTGCGCGCTGCTGTCGAAGGCGGCGCGAGTCCGCGCTACGAGTCCGAGTGCCTGACATCGGATGGCTTTCGCGTCCGGCTCGGCTATAGCATCTCGCCGCTTTCGTCCGAGGGCGGCGAGACCACGGGACTCGTCATAACCTTTCAGGACTTGACCGACGTGCGCTCGATGGAGGAGACATCGCGGCGGCAGGAACGCCTGTCGGCTGTGGGGCGCGTGGCCGCTGGAATCGCGCACGAGATACGCAACCCGCTCGCGGCGATGCGCGGCTCGATTCAGGTCTTGCGCTCGGAGATGCAGGCCGACCCATCGCAGGCCGAGTTGATGGACATCGTCCTGCGCGAGAGCGACCGTCTCAACCGAATCATCGCGGACTTCCTGACCTACGCGCGCCCGCGCAAGTTCTCGCTCGCCGTGACAGACCTGCGCGAGCCTCTGCGCGAGACTTTCGCGCTGCTCAGTCACAGCCCCGAAGTCGCCGCGGGGCATACGCTCGAAGAAGATTTGCCGGACGAGCCTGTTCTTGCGCTCGTAGATGCAGAGGGCATAAGGCAGGTCTTCTGGAATCTCGCGCGCAATGCGCTGAAGGCCATGCCCGACGGCGGCACGCTGCGCGCGGAGATGCGGCGCGAAGGCGACCGCGCCGTCCGCATCACCTTCGCGGACACGGGGCGCGGCATGTCGCCCTCGCAGGTCGAACGCCTCTTCGAGCCTTTCTCTTCCTCGACCACGGGCGGCACCGGCCTCGGCCTCTCAATCGTCTATCAAATAATCCGCGACCACGGTGGTACAATCAACGTCCGCAGCCGCGAGGGGGACGGGACGACGATTACAATCGAGTTGCCCGCGAAACAGAGTTAGAATCTCGCGCGTAACTCACACGGGCGACAAAGCGAGGCTCGACATGACTAACGAAGAGATGCAAAGAACGATGGCGTTCATCCTCAATCAGCAGGCGCAGTTCGCCACCGACATTCAGAAGCTCCAGGAATCACAACAGAAGCTTCAGGGGTCGCTTGTAGAAACGAATCAACTCTTGGACAGGCTGGCGGCGGCAACGGTAAAGGGCTTTGAGGATACCAACGCAAAGATCAACGCACTGATTGACGCACAGATGCGGACGGACGAGAATCTCAATAGGACGGACGAGGCCGTCAGGAATCTGACCGCTGTCGTTGACCGTTACTTCCGCGAGCGCAACGGGCAACAGGACTCCCAGTGAGTCCTCTTTATTTTTCCCTTTATGGCGAACCTTCTGATAGTTGACGACGAGCCGGGAATGCGACAGCTCCTGTCGCACGTCTTCGGGCGCGCGGGCCACACGGTGCGCGCGGCTGAGAACGGCGCGAAGGCGCTTGAGCTTCTGCGCGCGGAGCCGGCTGATCTGATCATCTCGGACGTGAAGATGCCGGACATGAACGGCATCGAGCTGCTACGCAAGGTGCGCGAGTTTCTGCCCGACGTGTCGGTCGTGATGATGACGGCCTTCGCCACGGTCGAGACCGCGCGCGAGGCCTTCAAGCTCGGCGCGGACGACTTCATACAGAAGCCCTTCGACGTTGACGAGCTGAAGCTCATCGTCGAGAAGGGGCTTGAGCGCCTCCGGCTCTTGCAGGAGAACCGCGCCTTCAAACGCGCGCAGCGCGAGCGTGGCCGCCTCGACCAGATCATCGGCCACTCGCAGAAGATGCAGGCCGTCTACCAGATGATCGAGACCGTGGCGCAGGTGCAGTCCACAGTCCTCATCACGGGCGAGTCGGGCACGGGCAAGGAGATGGTCGCGCGCGCCATACACAACCTAAGTCCACGCGCCGACAAGCCGTTCGTGCCCGTCAACTGCGGCGCGTTCACCGAGACGCTTTTAGAGTCCGAGCTGTTCGGCTACGTCCGCGGCGCGTTCACCGGCGCGACGGCGAACCGCAAGGGACTGTTCGAGGCCGGAGACCGCGGCACGCTCTTCCTCGACGAGATCGGCGAGATGTCGCCGACGATGCAGGTGAAGCTGCTGCGCGTGTTGCAGGAGCGCAAAGTCCGTCCCGTCGGCGCGCACGAAGAGGTCTCGACCGATACGCGCGTCATCGCCGCGACGAACCGCGACCTTTCCGCGATGGTCAAGCAGGGCGGTTTCCGCGAAGACCTCTTCTATCGCGTCTCCGTCATCCCGATTGAGCTTCCCCCTCTGCGCGAGCGGCGCGAAGACATCCCCGAACTCGTCGAGCACTTCGTCGAAAAATTCTGCCGGCAGACCGGGCGCTCGCTCGGCGTCTCGGAGCGCGCGACCGAATTGCTCGAACGCTACTCGTGG
>DASQLL010000040.1:0-4046 GCA_035630035.1 Pyrinomonadaceae bacterium
TGCTTGTACTTCGGCACGCGGCTCTCCGAGCCGTAGAAGATGTATACGAGATTCTTACCGCGCAGAGAGTCAATCGCGTCCGTCACCACGCGCTCGTCGAAATTGACTACGGGGTCGCGGTTCGAGATTTGGTTGCAGGCGTTGACGAGCGCGTTCAGCGTCAGCGGGTAGTAGTCGGGCGTCGTCACCTGCTTTTCGACGAGCGAGCCGACGACGCGCACTTCCGTCTCGTTAAGAATTGCGTCCAACTTTTAATAGTCCCTCTTTGAATTCGTGCGGCGCGATACGTGCGCGCGCTCCACAGAATTTCATTGACACCGCCGGACGGTCAAGTGTATTAAGCCATCTCCGGCGATCATCGGTGCGTATCGCACACTCTCGTCAGCCCGAAAGCTCACGTCCGAAACTTGAATGAGGAGTTTGAAATGGAAGAGAGGAAACAGCCCTCGTGGGGCCGTCTGGAGAAACGCTACGGCGGCGAGCCGCGCCCGCGCAAGCTGCTCGCGCTCGACGGCGGCGGCATCCGAGGCATCCTGACCCTACAGGTTCTTATCAGGATGGAGGACATCTTGAAGGAGCAGAGCGGGCAGGGCGAGAAGTTCCGCCTGTGCAACTTTTTCGACTACATCGGCGGCACGAGCACCGGCGCGATCATCGCCGCAGGGCTTGCGCGCGGCATGTCGGCGCGCGAGCTTTCGGCCTTTTACATGAAGACCGGGCCGGCGATGTTCGACAAGTCTTTCATACTCTTCCGTCTGCGCCACCTCTACGAGTCGAAGCCGCTCGCCAAAGAACTACAAAAGACTTTCGGCAAGGACACGAATCTCTTCCCCGAACATCTCAAGTGCCTCCTGCTCGTCGTGACGCGCAACGTCTCGACCGACTCGCCGTGGCCGATCAGCAGCAACCCCTTCGCGGCCTACAACCTCCCGCACCGCGGCGACTGCAACCTGTGCATCCCGCTCTGGCAGCTCGTGCGCGCCAGCACCGCCGCGCCCGTCTATTTCGCTCCCGAAGTTTTGCAGTGGGACAAGAAAGACCCGTCGAAGACCTTCGTCTTCGAGGACGGCGGACTAACGCCCTACAACAACCCCGCGTTCTTGCTCGCGCGTATGGCGACGCACAGCGCGTATAGGCTTAACTGGCAGACGGGCGAAGACAAGCTGCTCGTCATGTCGGTCGGCACAGGCTCCGCGCCGAAGGAGGACGCCGAAGTCTACTCGTCCGGCAAGAGCGCCTTCACGAACCTCGCGAACTTCCCTTCGGCGCTGATGTACGGCGCGCAGGTTGATCAGGACATCAACTGCCGCACCGTGGGCCGCTGCGTCCACGGCGCGCGCATTGACCGCGAGTTGTGGGACTTGATCCCGCGACGCGGTGATGTGCGCGAGGGCGAGGTGATCCCGCTCTCCGAGGATCAGGGCCGCCAGTTCCTCTACGCGCGCTACAACGCCGAGCTTACGGCACGCTGGCTGAGCGAGCGCGGCCTCGGCGACGTGGACGCCTCGAAGGTCGCGCAGCTCGACTCGGTCGAGCACATCAACGGCCTCATCCGCGTCGGCCAAAAGCTCGCCGAAGAGGTCAAGCTTGAGCACTTCGCCCTCGACCGTTTCGGCCATTTCGAGCCGCCTCTGGAGTAACCATGAGAGCTTTCATCGTCCGCCCGTTCGGAATCAAAAACGAGATCAACTTCGACGAGGTCGAGCGGCTGCTCGTAGCCCCCGCGCTCAAGCGCATCGGGGCCGAGGGCGGCACGACCATTGACATCGTCGAGGCGGGTAACATACGCGTTGACATGTTCCGGCGGCTGCTCACAGCCGACCTCGTCGTCGCCGACCTCTCGATTCACAACGCGAACGTCTTTTACGAACTCGGCATCCGCCACGCGCTGCGCGACCACGGCACTTTCATGATGCGCTGCGAAGTGGACAAGTTCCCCTTCGACCTACAGACCGACCGCTACTTCATCTACAAAAAAGAAGACCCCGGCGCGAGCCTCGAAGACCTCGTTAAAGCCCTCCAACAGACGAAGGACGCCATCGAGAAGGACGCCACGGCGAAGGACAGCCCCGTCTTCATGTCGCTGCCCAACCTGAGCGAGCCTGACCCCTCGCAGTTCATGGCCGTGCCGCAGGACTTCGGCGAGGAGGTCGGGCGGGCGGTCGCCGACAGGCGTGCAGGCGACCTCGCGCTGCTCTCCTACGAGGTGAACGGCTTCGAGTGGGAGATGAGAGGCTGGCGCGCGGTCGGCGGCGCGCAGTTCGACATCAAGGCGCTCGTCGGCGCGAAGGAGACGTGGGAGGCCATACGCAAGATCGAGCCGAACGACCTTGAAGCGAACATACGCCTCGGCACGGTCTACGAGCGGTTGGGCGATCTGACGCGCTCGACGCAAGCCTTAGAGCGCGCCCTCGCCAACAGGGACATCAAGCAGAGCGAGCGCGCCGAGGCTTACTCGCTGCTCGCGCGCAACTCCAAGACGCGTTGGCGCGAGGAGTGGGAGGCCGCCGCGCCGGAGGAGCGCGCCGCGACGGCCCTGCGCTCGCCGCACCTTCAAGACTCGTTCGAGAACTACGAGCGCGCGTTCAACGAAGACCTCAACCACTTCTACTCCGGCCTGAACGCGCTGGCTATGATCAAGCTCATGCTCGGGCTGGCCGAGGCGCTGCCCGACGTGTGGGCCGAGCAGTTCAAGAAAGCGAGGGAGGCTGACGCGGCGCTCGAAGAGCGCACAGAGCAGGCGGCGAAACTTGCCGCCGCCGTCGAGCTTTCGCTAAACGCGACTTCACAACGGCTGGAGCGCGAAGGCAGGAAGGACGTGTGGGCCGAGATCAGCGCAGCCGACCTCAACTTCGTCACCACGGCGGAGGCGCAACGCTTCGTAGCCGCCTCCTACCGCACCGCGCTCGCGGGCGCGCCCGGTTTCGCCAGCGACTCGGTGCGTAAGCAGCTCGCCATCTACAGAGACCTCGGCGTTCTCGGCGTCAACCTAGCGGAGGTCTTCAAGGTCGTCGGCGAGCCGCCCGCTCTGCCCGGCCCCGGCGAGCAGCCCGCCGCCCCGCCGAAGCGCAAGCGCGTGCTTCTGTTCGCGGGCCACATGATAGACGAGCCGGGACGCGAGAAGCCGCGCTTCCCCGCCGACAAAGAGCAGGTCGCCAGAGAGAGAATCAAAGAGGCGGTCTTGAAGGAGGTGAACTCGGAGGCGGGCGTCGCAAGCGGCTACGCAGGCGGCGCGAGCGGCGGCGACATACTCTTCCAAGAGGTCTGCGCCGAACTCAACATCCCGACGCGCCTCTATCTCGCCATCCCGCCGCAGAAGTACGTCACGACCTCGGTGCAGAAGGCCAGCCCCGCTTGGGTCGAGCGTTTCTGGAAACTCTACAACGACCGTTCGGCGCAGAAGCAGTTGCGCGTGTTGAGCGACGCGACCGACGCGAAGGATGCGCGCGAGTATCTGCCCGCTTGGCTTCGCCAGAAACAGGACTACGGCATCTGGCAGCGCAACAACCTCTGGATGCTCTTCAACGCTTTGGACGAAGGCTGCGACCCCAAATCCGACGAACCGAACCTAACGCTCATCGCGCTCTGGGACGGCGCGACGGGCGACGGGCCGGGCGGCACGGGCGACCTCGTCGAGAAGGTCGAAGGCTTGGGCGCGCGCTCCGAGGTCATCAATACGAAAGAACTGTTCGGCCTGTAGCGTCGCACGCATCTTTGCCACCTCTCTGCAAAGGAGCATAAGAGATGAGCCTGCTCGAAAGGCTGGCGGCCACGGGGCCGAAACGCATCCTCGCGCGCGGCGCAGGCGCAAGCGGCGCAGATTGAACAGCAACTCCCAGCCGTCTTCAATCTTTACTGACTATAGTTAACGTGAAGGCGCGTTCACGAGCGCTTGCCTTTGGTCTCGATGGCGACTAGGTTCTCGTCAAACACCTTTAGCGCTTCGAGAATCGTCTCGGCTGCGTGGACGAAGAAGTCTTGCGTGACGGTCTCAAAGTCGTCCGTGGGCTTGTGGTAGTCCTTATGGTTTTCGACGCCGAAGTAGA